>CAYSOH010000253.1:0-1008 GCA_964432625.1 uncultured archaeon | reverse complement strand
GGTGAAATAGAAGTTTAGTCTTTCAATCTTCTTCATCTTCAGGAATTGCCATTCTTGATATCTCAGGTTGATTGTAAACGGTTTGATTATTACTATTGTAAGCGTCAATTTCTTTTTCCTTAAATGGAGATTTGAGTTTCATATCTTGTCTTTGGTTTTGAATGTCAGGCACAGAAGGAACAGAAAAAGAACCTAAATTTGGGTTCAGGCTAATACTGCTAAATACAAAATAGAGAGGAGCTAAAGACCCTACAAAAGAAAAGAACCCTATTTTCAAACTATTTTCTATTTTCGCCTCTCCCACGTACCAATAAGAGTTGTCAGTACATACACTATCATCCCATCGAGCATTATCTTTTCCAATCCATTCAAATTTAGGCTCATTAACCCACCCTTCTGCACAATCTACACCAAAAAAATTCCCGTAATAACCATCACTGTCTGTGCTTCCTACAATAAAATCATCAAAATCTTCTTCCATTGATCCGCCAAATATAAAATACAGCGAAATAAGGACAATTAAAGCCCCAGTTCCTTTCATTACTTTGTCTATTTGTTCGATTATTTCACTTCTAACTTCCTCACTACTTTCAGTTTTTATCTCTTGTAATTTCCAAATGACAAATAGAATGAGTCCTAAAACGAGGTATCCGCCTCTCTGTATATTTTTCATTGAATCTTCACTATTCTCGTAAATCTCATTATATCCATAATCAATATCATCTGAATAACTATCGCTATATACCTCTCCATCGTAGCTATAGGTAGTAGTGGTATCCGCTTCATAATCAAACCCTTCATGATGAAATTTCAGTGTAAAATCGCCTTCAGTAACATCTCCATCATAGTCCTCTTCTGTAGAATCAATATCAAGCTGATACCAAGTCTTAAAAGTTTCAAATCCACCGATTCCAAGAGATAGAGCAATCAGAATTACTGAAGCTGCAAGTATCTTTTGCATTTTTTCTACGTCTTCTTCTGAGCTCATGACTTCACTGAGATCCCTGT
>CAYSOH010000252.1:0-1045 GCA_964432625.1 uncultured archaeon | reverse complement strand
TCTAAAGTTCTTTCATCGAGGAAACCAACTCTGTCATCATCTTTTTACCGTCACCAAATAACATCATGGTCTTGTCCTCATAGAATAGATCATTGTCAACTCCTGCATACCCCACTGATAACGACCGCTTTACCATCACAACAACCCTAGCCTTGTCAGCATCTATTATTGGCATTCCAGCAAGTGGGCCTTCTCCAGTTCTTGCAGCTGGATTAACCGTGTCATTTGCACCTACGACCAACGCTACATCACATTCACCCATTTCTGAGTTAATGTCTTCCATTTCAATCAATTTTTCATATGGTACATTCGCCTCAGCAAGCAGCACATTCATGTGGCCAGGCATTCTTCCCGCAACTGGATGAATTCCATACTTCACTTCACAACCCATATCTTCCAGCATATCTCCAAATTCCTTGACTTGATGTTGACATTGGGAGACTGCCATTCCATATCCTGGTATGATAACACATTTTGAAATTCCATCACATATCATTGCAACTTCTTCTGGATCAGAACCGACTTTGGTACGAGTTACGGTTTCTTTATCTGTTCCTCCAAAGGATTTGAAGAGAACATCAATCAGTTGTCTATTCATCGCCTTACACATAATATTAGTTAGAATCAGACCGGCAGCTCCTACCATAGACCCAGCAACTATCAGAACATTATTTCCTATGATAAAGCCAGTAAATGCAGCCGCAATACCAGATAGTGAGTTCAACAAACTAACAACTACAGGCATGTCAGCACCACCTATTGGTAGCACGAATAGAATACCTAGTACACAAGACAGAGCGATAATTCCTATGACATAATCCTGATTTCCAGGATCTTCAAGTGTCATATAGATTAGTCCAACAATTCCAATCAGTAATAATCCCTTAATCCAGTTAAGCCATTCAGGACCCCAAGTCGGTGTCCGATACCACTTCCCAAATATCTCCACTCCACCTTTTAATTTCATCATGGCAAGTAAACTTCCAGTCAATGTCATCCATCCAACCAAGGCAGAAAGTCCAATTGCTATCCAAGCAACATGAAA
>CAYSOH010000251.1:0-1045 GCA_964432625.1 uncultured archaeon | reverse complement strand
TAATGTTTGACCGCATCCTAAATTTTATTTCCAACGAAAAAGGAGAAAATGCAAAAGAGTTTTTTGTAAAATATTCAAAGAATTTTCCCGATGAAGTGCTTGATTCATTACTTAACAAATCCTTGTCTCTGAAAAATTATGAATTTGAATCTTCCAAAGCCGTAATCAGAATCTGGATTAAGCAAAAACCAGTAGATTCATTAGTTTCTACCATTTCAAAAGTTAAAGGTGAGCTCAGACCTAGACTACTAGGCTACCTTCATTTTCAATTAAATAAATATAGAATCAAAATCAAACCTACTGCTCTAAGTCTGGCCCTAAAGTCTCCAAATACAGAGGAGATCCTGAAATATTTAGTTAGAATTTGTTCAACATCTTCAGATTTAAACGAAATTGACAAGGTCTCAGAAAGTTCACCTAGCTTAATGTTGGCACTTACAGCGCGTGCCGATCGGAAAGGTTTTTCAAAAGAAGCGGAAAATTTTGTAACCAAAGCTGAAAATCTGATAAATTCTCTTAAATCCTCAAACAAGAAAGATAAATTACTTCAAAAGTTGAAGTTAACAAAAGATAGGTTACACAGTTTGGATCCTCAAGAGAGTCCTAAATTAGTTTCAGAGTTACCAGAAATTGCTAAAGCTGGTAAACATACACTCGGCCTATTCAACACATATTCAGGAAAATGGAACCATCCTCATTTCAAAGCAATTCACAAAGCTGCAGTTTTGTGTTCGGCTTTTGACTTAGACTTAGCCTTGATAGGATTCCCCAAAATCGATGATGAAAAATTGGTTGAAGAAATAAAAAAGGAAATGCGGCTAGCAAATGATGGATACCTCGCCTCCATGTTTTCTAAGGACCGAGTTCGTTTTTTTGAAAGTGACATAGATGAATCTTGGGCTGGTTCAAAAGTTGCAACAACTGCAAGACCAGACACAAATAAGTTAAATCTTCCAGATGGGAAATTGTGTATGGTTATGGGTCTAGGTCCAAAAGGCCTCCCAAAGCCACTTCTGGAATCTTCTTCTTATCATTTCGAATTGAC
>CAYSOH010000250.1:0-1102 GCA_964432625.1 uncultured archaeon | reverse complement strand
AATGGTGCTGGTAAGACTACACTTCTCAAAATATTAACAGGTCAAATAAGAGCTTCTGAAGGAACTTCTGAAGTTTTAGGAATAGATGTTGTGAAAGATGTTATGGGTGTTAAAAGAAAAATAGGGATTGTACCTGAACAAGAATCACCCCCTAGTTTCCTAACTCCCAGAGAAGTACTAGAAATGGTGACTTCTATTAGGGAGATAGAAGAACCCGATATTGAAAAGTGGATTGAATTCTTTGAGATGGAACCTCTTGAAGGAAGAGTTTGTCGGAATTTATCTAGAGGTCAAAGGCAGAAAGTAATGCTGGCTGCAGCATTTATTTCTAAGACAGAACTATTATTTCTAGATGAACCATTCATAAATCTAGACCCCATTGTACAAACTAAAGTGAGAGATTGGCTAGTCGATTTTGTCAAACAAGGTGGTACGGTATTTCTCAACACTCACTTACTCGAAAATGCACAGAGACTGTGTAACCGAGCAGCAATAATTCACCAAGGAAAGATTCAATCCTTAATCTCCTTAAAACAATTAAATGAGCAAAAAATGAATTTGGAAGAACTATTCCACGAAATTGTACTATGAATAAACTAATAATTCAGAAAATGCTTCTGGAAGAGATAAGACTGAATACTAGTTTCGCTAGTGGTCGAGGATTTTATTCATTTCCAATCCTAGTGATAATATCTGGTCTTCTAGCAGTTTTCTTTTCAGAGTCAATGATTGAAGATATGGGTTATAGAGAGTTTCTCGAAACTTGCCACATATCTATATTATTTTATGGAGTTTTTACCGGTTTTCTGGCCTTCTTTGGGAATGATTTTCTTGAAAGAATATTTGGATACCTAGGTTTAATTATCGGATTACCGTCTACTCAGCCAATAAGTCAAAGAACGATAACTCTTCTTTATTTTGTTAAAGAAATAATATTCTACACTATTTTTACCTTATTTCCTGCATTAATTGGTGCATTGATAGGCGCGTACTTTATAGAACTCGAAATCATAAGTGTGACTAAATTTGGTTTGACCCTCTTTTTCTCTTTTGTAACTGGTTTATCCTTTGCATATCTTATATCAAGTTTGTATCGTATTTC
>CAYSOH010000249.1:0-1106 GCA_964432625.1 uncultured archaeon | reverse complement strand
CTCTTGGAAAATTTCGTCCATCCAGGTCTCAGGTATATACATTGGGAAAATATCATTCCATTCTGTAATTACGTCTGGAAGTCCATCGTTATCTCTGTCGACCGTTACACTAAATGATTCATTGTTGTGGAGTTCTTCAATTGCTTCTGTTAGACCGGAATATAGTTCTTGCATTTCTGGTAATTGATCACAATCATTCTCTGGGCACAATGACAATTCTGGTTTCTGGATATCTATCTTTCCGCCTACGTCGCCACTAATTGTTAGTCTATCTAGTTCGCCTTCCCAATATTTGTTATCTTCAAGAGGAAGGTCCATCACATTCATCGGACTGTCGCCAAAATCGAAAACTAAATGGATGCTTGCTTCTGATGACATTTCAAAAACAGCTGTTTCTAATTTGTGATCTATTGTTTCATAACAATAGCCTTCTTTGTCTTCTTCATTTTCTTCACAGACAGAGAATAGGCCGTCTCCACTTTCACCCTCATCTTCACCATCTTCACAATGCCAGTATCCGTCGTTTACATAATCCATTGGATATGTGTCGCCGTTATCACATTCGAAGTCGTATCCATTTCCAGGTTCGTCGCTGCCGTCGTAGCAGTCTTCATAGCCATCATTAACCCAATAAAATGGAATGGTGTCTGTTCCATCTGCGCAGTCATACTCTGGTTCTTCGTCGTCGCCGACATCTAAAATCGAAACGCCATTACGTGTAATATTCGGTACGTTCTTGATGGTGATTCCGCCTGCTGCACCGAGTGCAAGTGTGATTTCTGTTCTTACTAATTCATGGGTGTCCTGTGTCCACCAAGTGTCTTGTGTGAATTTAGCCACATAGTGCATACTGCCGCCAAGGGTGGTGGTTGTTTCTTCAAGAACTAAAGGTTCGCCTGTATTGTTATCTAATAATTCAAACTGAGTTGCGGCATCGTCTTCACCACATTCTTCTTTTTCATCGTCCCAGTCTTCGTCATCACACCAAATTTTCAACACTATATTGTGTTCACCTTCACCAGGTATCATTGTTGTGAATTGAGTGCCCAATACAGTATGTGAGTATAGAGACTGTTCTGTTTGCATGTGGATCATTTGATCGAAAT
>CAYSOH010000248.1:0-1121 GCA_964432625.1 uncultured archaeon | reverse complement strand
GTTCTTCAGATTCGTTTACGTATGCATGGATTGTGACGCCAGCGTAAGGTATTCCATCATCTACAATATATCCAGACCAGATGAATTCCTCAGTTTTGTTAACACTGTCAGGAGGTACTTGGGGTGTACCACTTCTGGCCGGAGGACTTCCCCAAGGAGGATCCTCCTCATCAAAATTACCAAACACTGGGTTCTCTTCAGATGTATCACCATCTTCCCAAGCATCAAGATCAGTATTGTCATCCCTTGGATTAGATGTGTTCCAACCTTGTACAATATAGTGAATACGAGGGTCGTTATCATCACCGGTTACATTCCAGTAATAGTATACTTCATAATAATCATTCAAGCCATCGTTGTCGGTGTCACTATTTTGGGGATCAGTTCTCGAATTATATGTGTCATTTGAGGGAAGAACTTCTCTTAAATCACTAAGTTCATCTCCATCTGAATCAACTAGATTTGGGTCAGAGGGATAATTGTATAGATTATTGACACTATCTCTTTTTATGTTCCAAGGGTCTATTTCATCTCCGTCCCATAATGTGTCTCCATCCGAATCTTTTTCGAATTCATTGGTAAAATATGTATTAATTTCTTCTAAATTAGTTAATCCGTCACTATCTATGTCTTCATCACCATCAGACGTTCCATCTTCATCCGTATCGTAAGTGATTAAACTGTATTGAAGCCCTTGCAATTCACGATCCCTTTCCCAAGAGTCATCCAATCCATCACCGTCCGAATCCCAGAGAAGTGGGTCTGAAAAATATGTGTAGACTTCAGAGCTATCATGTAATCCATCATTATCTGAGTCCCAAATTCTCGGGTCCGTACATTCATCATTATTTGTTCCATATGTGCACGTAGATGTTTCTATGCCATCATTTATTCCATCAGCGTCTGAATCAGTAGTCCGAGGGTCTGTGCATTGATCATTAGTTTCACCATAGACACAATTATTAATTTCATCATAATCGTTTATTCCATCATCATCAGTATCAGGTTGAAGTGGGTTGGTACACTCATCCTCATCTTCACCATAAGTACAATTCCAAAATTCAAAAAAATCGGTTAGCCCATCATCATCCGAATCTGGATCGTTTGGATCGGTAACCCAA
>CAYSOH010000247.1:0-1138 GCA_964432625.1 uncultured archaeon | reverse complement strand
TTTTGGTTGCATGTATTCTTTCATTATTATAACCCCGTGAAAGAGATGAATTGCGTTGAAAGAAGTACAACCGCTATAACAGTCATCATCATCGGATACATTTTGAACATGAAGAAGTCCTTATCTTCAGAAGGTTCGCCCATAATGGTCATGCCATCCTCTGCTCCCTCTTCTCTTAGACGATAATAACCATAAACTATTGCAAACCAGACGAAAAGTGATATCGCTGTGTTCTGTATGAAGGCTGATCTGGTCGCATCAAGCGTCGCAGCAGCCCAATCACTATCATCAAAGAAGAGTAAACCAAATACATTATTGATTGCAAAGGCACCCAAACCAAACATGCTTATGTGCATAATCGGCCATTTTCCACGGGGTCCAGTTCTAAGGATGTTTATTGCAAATAGAGTATAAGGTATAATCAAAGCTCCAAGGACTTTCACTACTATTGGATTGGGGGCAGTGGGTTCATCTGCAAAGTAATTTCCATCATAATTACCAAAAGTAGGTAGAGGTCCATCTGTTCTACCAAGGTAGCTTTCTGCAAAAAATAGATTGTTGATTGCGAAAAAGACTCCAATCAACGCTGCAACTACCAACAAACCAGTTGAAACTGAATCCTTAACCTGAATACCATTGATTCCAAAGTCGAGGCCATCGTTAACGCCTTCTTCCATCATGAAATAATATGCTGCGGCATACAGTAGAGTAGCGATTCCGGAAGCAATCATTGGAGTATTAGTTGAAGGTTCGTAATCTCCAGTTACAGCCAGAACAAGAGTCAATGTGATGAATCCGATGAGACCTGGAATCATCAAACTCCATTTGGCTTTAGCACCTTCATTCAACATTAAGAGATTCCCCATGAATAGTCCTAACATCAGACAACCTGCGACGTTAAGGAAGCCCGCACCACGACCATAGGAAGAATGATCCTCAGCCGCTCCAGACGTCAATATTGACGTGCATCCTGTGCCATTTATGACATGGCAATCCGCGAAAAAAATGAAGTTCACGGTGTATACTAACATTATGACCGACGATAGGCCTAGGCAGACCTTTGCCGGCATACTTTTGATTCCATCGAGCATGGTAACCTCAAGTTACCGTATATTACTCGTACTTAAGTTATGAGGGT
>CAYSOH010000246.1:0-1139 GCA_964432625.1 uncultured archaeon | reverse complement strand
TGGCTGAATTGTAATCCTTAGCCATATTTTAGAAGCAAGGCTCTGTTACTTATAAGGGATTTATTATGAATACTTATGAGCAAAGCCTACCTATTTGCTGTAATGCTACTATTTGTGCCTTTTACGGGCTGCCTTGAAACTGAAGAATCAGAGCCCTCTCTGAGAGAATCTTTTGATGGGCTAACAAGTGCAATAAATGCAGATGATTTGAAAAAGGTCTGTAGTTATGTTTTAGATTATGACGGGGAGTTCATAACTGGTGATGAAAAAGAAGATTGTGAATACCAGTCTGAAGAGGATCAGGAATTATATAATGAAGTTGAGAGAAAGCTTGTCGCTAATAATTATAGTGCCGAGAAACAGGACTACAAGGCATCCGAAAGTTCAGGATATGTCTATGTCGTAACTATTGATTACGAAGATTGCTGGAGAGAAAACAGTACTCAATCTTGGGAGTGTGATAATTATTATGGTTACACTATGCCATGGGCCAAGGTAGATGGACGATGGGGTTGGGGCTGGGAAGGTTTTGAAGGGTATTATGAAGACCTTGAGATGAGAGAGTCAGCACCCATAGCAACCTTCATGGTGGAAGAGAACAGTGGTGGATTCTGGCAAGTAGATGTGATAAAGGTCAGCAATCAAATGGACCTAGAAGGCTTTAGCTTCTTCCTCAAGGACGGCGGTGGTTCAACATATGTGGGTCATTCTCAAGCTGGATTCGGAGAAATTGCAATGCAGTACAAAGATGGTGAAGAGAAAGGTATAGACATCCGCTACGATGGTGACGACCCACAACTTCAGAGCAGAGCGGACAATGTTTCTGCAGATGATGGATCAGTATACCCAGTTCACTTCTCGGACAACGACCGTGATGGAAAACTGTCTGCAGGAGATCATTTCTTCGTATACGGACAAGGTAATTCTGCAAACGGACCTGCAGAAGAAGGCTGGAAATTGGACATCCAGTTTGACGCCACTGGTGATACTGTCGGCTCTGCTAAACTGCAATAATTATACTATAGTGTAAATCGCAGAGTTCTTGTCGTTCTCTCGGGCTTCGACCTTGAAACAACGGGCTCTACCATCAGTCATTCTGGAGAGTATCTCATTGGCTTTCTCAAGTGCGGTCTGTGCAC
>CAYSOH010000245.1:0-1139 GCA_964432625.1 uncultured archaeon | reverse complement strand
TCTTCAGGAAAAAAATCAGATTCCTGCAAAGGATTACTTCAAAATAATGTACAACGTTATACTTGGAAAGGATAAAGGGCCAAGACTAGGTTTCTTTTTAGCAACTATGGAAAGAAAATTTGTTCTCGACCGATTAAGTGCATACTAAACTGTATTAACTGGCTAACTTGTAAACAATTGTGAATCAGTTAGTAGAATGCGTGCCCAATTTCTCTGAGGGAAGGGATGAAAAAATAATTATTGAAATAAGACGGGCAATAGAATCCGTATCTGGAATAGAAGTTCTAGATGTTGATATGGGAGCTGACACAAATAGAACAGTTGTTACTTTTGTCGGAACTCCAGACATCATTTCTGAAGCTGCTTTTCAAGGAGTTAAGAAGGCCTCTGAGTTAATTGATATGAGGAAGCATGAAGGCGCGCATCCCAGAATGGGTGCCACTGACGTTTGTCCATTTATCCCAGTCTCCAATGTTTCTATGGATGATTGCATAAATATAGCAAAAGAAACGGGCCAACGTATTGGAAATGAATTGGAAATCCCGATTTATTTATATGAAAATGCTGCAACTAAAGAAGAAAGACGAAATTTGGCTACAGTTAGATCTGGTGAATATGAAGGATTCAGTGAAAAATTAAATGATCCAAATTGGAAACCTGATTATGGGCCTTCCAAATTAAACACAAAGGCAGGAGCAACAGCTGTTGGGGCTAGAGAATTCTTGATTGCATACAATATTAATCTCAATACAAATGATAGAACCTATGCTAACGAAATTGCATACGAACTTAGAGAAAGGGGGCGATGGAAACGTGAAGGTAACGTTAAACCCTTCTATTACAAAGGCGATGTAGTCTATTTTGAGGATGGAAAATATCCTGATGGAAATAGTGATTTTGTTGCAAAGAATTTCAAAGAATTAGAGAAATATTATGAAACAAAATATGGTAAGAATCTAAGACAAAGATACGAAAGCCTAGGTCTTAATCCTGACAATTTGATTGGAAATCCAGTTTACAAGGATGGAAAATTCACTCACATTAAAGGATTAGGATGGGTAATTCCTGAATATAATCGAGCACAAATAAGCATGAATCTCACAAACTATAAGATTTCACCAATACATGAAATATTTGAT
>CAYSOH010000244.1:0-1140 GCA_964432625.1 uncultured archaeon | reverse complement strand
CTTTTGAAAGTTGAAGAGCGTCACGATAAAATTTCTTGGTTTGAAAATGCCTCCTAATCATATGCTGCAACCAACAATAGTATTGGCCTATTAATTCCAATCTATTTGCAAACAATAATCTAATATATAACTAAAAGAATCGAATATTATGTTGGATTCAATCAAGCTAGCTGTGGCAATGGCTGTTGCACTTTCATTTTGCACGCCATGTTCCTCTGGATTAGCTGATGAAATCTATGAAATTCAGACTAAGGATTCGGATAGAGAATACCCTAACGGGTGGACACACCGGCCTCTAGCTGAACTATTTACAAGTTTGAGTTGTGTGTATTGCATGTCATATGCAGACCCAGCAATGGATGAAGTTCTGCACGATGCAGAGGGTGACGAGACGAATCCTTACAACATTATATTTTTCCACCAAACTAATGGCGGTGCTGGTGACGACCCCTTCCATACTGATGATTCACGATCTAGAATGAGAGATCATTATGGGCAAACTGGAACTCCAAACGCTCAATTTGATGGAAATTACAGGTATGTTGGAGGAGGTGGAGAATCCAATTATCAAGATTACGTTCAAGCCATGGATGATTCTGGTCAAAGAGAAGGAGAGGGAAATGATGAACCATTCAAGATTGTTGATCTGGACATATACAGTGAATTCCTTGGTTCAGAAAGCGAAGGTGAAGCTGGTCAATTCAAACTAACCGTGGATATTACCTATCATGGGCAAACTGGAGGAGATGACGGTGTACCAACTGAACCTGATGATATTCTAGGGGAAAGTCCTGACCTAAACGGTGAACTTTTCGTCTTCATGGTAGAAGATGGAGTACCTGCTTATTCATCATATCTAGATACAGTATGGAACAATCGAATGGTCTTCAGAGAGTATGGAATTGAGGATGAAGAATTTACTTTAGAGGAAGGAGAATCTACAACTTATAGTGCTGTTTGGAAAGTACCAACCACACAAACCGATGGTGATGGAGTAACAGGCGACATAAAAATTCCAATAAATCCTGGAAGAATAGTCCCTATTGCAGCTGTTTTTGATCGTGACGATACTGATTCTGGCAACGACCAAGATTCAAATGGAGATGATACATATCCTACTCCAAGATCTATTCAGTCTGC
>CAYSOH010000243.1:0-1144 GCA_964432625.1 uncultured archaeon | reverse complement strand
GATGCCACTTTGACTGCAACACCTCTCAAATCTTGATTTAGAGGAAGAACTATGTCATCAACACCACTTATCAATTCAGGAACAAGACCTTTATCAGATAGCAATTCCATAATCACCATGTCTCCAAAACCAAAACCTGTTGCAGGAAGATCCTTTCCTCCTAAAGTAGAAAGAAGATTGTCATATCTCCCTCCTCCACAAATTGCTCTGAATTTCCCTTCCCTATCCTGTGCCTCAAAAACTGATCCTGTGTAATATGCAAGACCGCGAACAATAGAAGCATCAAATTCAACCCACTCTGACATGCCATAAGAATCAATTAAATCGAATAATGTGTTTAGTTCTGAAACAGCTATACTTTTGCCTTCTAAGGACTTCTTCAAACTCTCCATATCTTTGATTCCAAGAACTGACTGAATGCTTGATACAACTTCTGAAGAATGACCGAGCTCAGAGAGTTGTTTCTCAATCACTTCTGAAGGAAGTTTGTCCATTTTGTCCACTATTATACAAGTTTGAGCAAACTGATTGCCCTTAACACCCAAGTTTCCTAGAACCTCCTCCAAAACTTTGCGGCTGCTTATTTTGATTACTATATCTCCTGATGTGAGGCCTACTTCTTCAAAAAATGTCACAAGAACTGAAATCAACTCTGCATCTGCAGATATTTCAGTTGTTCCCCAAATATCAATATTCCATTGATAATGTTCTCTTCCTCTACCTCTCTGGGTCCGTTCATAACGCCAACATTGGGGAATTGAGAACCACTTGATTGGCATTGGTAAACTACCTGCTTTAGCCATGACCATACGGGCTAGAGACGGAGTCATCTCAGGGCGTAAGGAGACATTACGATTTCCTTTGTCTTGAAAATTATACAATTGCTTGGTTATCTCCTCACCCTGCTTCCTAGTGTACAATTCTTCATGCTCTAAAACAGGCGCATCGTATTCCTCAAAACCATGTGAAAGAGATGCAATTGTAAAATTATCAAACAACCAATTCCTTAATCTCATATCCTCTGGATAAAAGTCTCGAGTGCCGCGGACGCCTTGGGTCACGTCGGGTTATTGAGGCCATATGTTAAGTGCTTCGGACTGGCCACAAAGTTATAGAAGTCCCGCAATAGGGCACTAATGGGTAC
>CAYSOH010000242.1:0-1145 GCA_964432625.1 uncultured archaeon | reverse complement strand
ATTTTTGGAAGGCTGAAGAATATCACCAGAAATACTTTGTGAAACACGGTGTGGGGCACTAACCTAGTGCCACATCAAGTACCATCATTATAGTAAAACCAAACATAACTCCCATGGTAGCTATGTCTCCATTCTTTCCTCTATGTGCTTCAGGTACTAGTTCCTCAACAACAACAAATATCATCGCTCCAGCAGCAAATGCCAATGCATATGGAAGGATAGATGGAAAATTTACTATTACTGCAGCACCTATAATTGCTGATATTGGCTCTACTAGAGCTGATAACTGACCCCACCAGAAGCTCTCTTTTCTGGAAAGACCTTCTCTGCGGAGGGGGACGGAGACTGCAGCACCCTCTGGGAAATTTTGAATGCCTATTCCTATCATTAACGCAATTGCAGCACCTAGGCCATCACCTGTAGCTGCTGCACCAAAAGCGACTCCAATTGCCAAACCCTCGGGTATATTATGAAGAGTAATAGCTGATATCAATAACATACTTCTATGCCAAGTTGTTTTGACACCTTCGGTTTCTTCAGGAGGTGCCCCTGGATGAAGATGAGGAAGATATATGTCTATTAATCTCATACAAACACCTCCCAAAACGAATCCAAAGGCTGCAGGGAGAACTTGCGCAAGGCCTTCTCCACTAGTCTGATCTATAGCTGGCCCCAATAATCCAAAACAACTTGCTGCAATCATTACTCCAGCTGCAAAGCCGAGCATTCCATCCAGAACTTTTCTGTTTATTTCTTTGAAAAAGAACACCAAACCTGCTCCTGCGGCAGTCATTCCCCAAGTGAAGAGGCCTGCTGCTAGAGCTTGCATAATTGGATCCCAATCTTCCATAAACTCAAACATATATCTCAACTATAGAACTACTTGGCTGTCTTAATACCTTCTGGTGGTTGTGTATTAACTAGGCGAACACCAAAGTAGATTAAACCGAAAATAACGAATTGGATAAGACCCAATTCTTCTTTCAGCCACAGCCAACTTGACAAAATACCAAAAACAGGAACTACATTGATGAAGCTGGATGCACGGGTAGCACCTATCACATCGACCCCAATTGCAAAGAACACATAAGAAAGGGCCGTGGATAGGACGCCCAAATATGCTATCAGCATCCACTCTTCCTGTG
>CAYSOH010000241.1:0-1149 GCA_964432625.1 uncultured archaeon | reverse complement strand
CTCATACAATATCTTTCCGTGCTGTGAATGATATCGGATTCTGGTCAGCTAATGCTACAATGAGTTTACTGATTAATGGAGTTCCAGTTTCAAGTATAACTAATGTAAATCCAAACCCAGTTCAGCCGGGAGATGATGTATTATTGACGGCAACTGCAACGGATCCTGATAATGATACTCTAACATACATTTGGAACTCCTCCACTCTCATTTTTGCAAATTCTCAAAATTTGTATGAAAGTCAAGAAAATGGATCTAAAATTGTTACCACTGAATCAGACATTGGTTCTCATGATGTTTATCTTAGGGTTATGGATTCGAACGGAGTTTATAGTGAAAGTTTTCAAGTAACAATTGAAGTTCTTTCCCCACCTCTAGTCTCAGCACAGTGTGACACCGAAGCTGAGTTGGAAAAAGATTTACTGTTCAATGCAATTGCTAGTGATAAGGATGGTTCGATAGTTCTTTATGAATGGGATTTTGACAGTTCTACAGGGGACATTGATTCAGTAGACTTTGCGGGCGCTTCCTTCGCAACGCACTCATATAATACTACATCAGATGATTCTTTCTACACAGTCGTAGTTCGTGTTACTGATAACGATGGTCTTGTTTCACGAGATACATGTACAGTAGAAATAATCGAAAAAACAGATACTTCCAAAGACACAAGTGACAGTTCTTCATCTGATAGTTTACTGGGATCACTGTCAGAGATTGCAAGTCCTCCAATTATTGGTGGAATTGTATTATTGGTTTTGACTATTGGTGGTGTTGGATATTACATGATGACTAAGAATGATGCTACTCCATACGTTCCAACTCCTAAGCCCAAGCCAGTTTCAGGTTCAGGTTTTATGGAATCTGTTGTTCCTGAAGTATCTCCAGTGAAAGAAAGAAAAGTTGTTGAACGCAAAGTGGTAACAGATGTGATGACTATAGAATGCCCTGAATGTTCTTCAAGGATGGATGTACCTAATGTCTCAGGTTTACAGCGGGTTCAATGTTCTGAATGTGGTTTAGAGGGAGAATTCGAGATTTAATAAGGAGTGCATACTGCTATTTTATAGGGATGTTAATTATGGAAATACAATAAAGATGAAACGCGTAAAACTCATTAATGACCCAGCTGAGCTGGTGGCACTTTTC
>CAYSOH010000240.1:0-1156 GCA_964432625.1 uncultured archaeon | reverse complement strand
CTCTGTACCAACTACATCTTACCGGCAGATTGAAGCATATGGTAATTGAAGTAAAAGGCAATCAAATCATTACGGAGTGGTGGACTTCAAAAGGAGATGATGATGGAAAAAGACAAATTACAAAGGAAACTGTTCATGGAAAGAATAAAGGTAGATCTAATGAAACTTCAGATGAAGAGCAGGCAATTTTAGAATTTGAAAGAAAAGTAAAGAAAAAGAAAGAAGAAGGATATGTTGAGAATAAAGAGGATGCGATTATAGGTGAGGAAATAGTTGTTAGTTCGACCTTAACCCAATCCTTTGCACCATGCAAACCAATCAGTAAAATAAAAGAAAAAGATGATCCGTTCGATGGGACATGGTTATCTGAGAGAAAATACAATGGATCCTGTATATTACTTCATAATACTGGAGAAAAACGTATAGGTTACACTAGACGAATAAAACCCATAACTGAAATTTTATCAGTTGTTGATGAAATAAAAAATGCATTGGACAAAGTTCCTGATGAGTCACTGATTATTGGGGAACTTGTTGCCTTTGATGAAAATGGACAGGAAGATCCAAAAGTTCTGAAAGCTGTGACCACTGAAACCACTACTGAAGAAAAAGCAAAGTCGAAATATGATGATTTAATCTCTGACGGATATGTATTCAAGTACAATGTTTTTGATGTTGTATTTTGGTATGGAGAGGATGTTACTGATAGAACATTCCTAGAAAGGCTGGAAATAACAAAATTCTTCGGGGAAAGAGAAATCTGTACATTCTCTGAGGAAATAGCATCGAAAGCAAAACAAAATAGTTGGGAAGGTTTCATTCTAAGAAAAGCTGAAGACTGTATAACCTACACTATGAACGGTAAGCCCAAGAGAAAAGGCTCATACAAATTCAAATTTATTGAAACAACGGACTGTATAGTCACTAGAGTTTGCCCTGGATCTGGAAAACATGAGGTCCGTTTTGCAAGATTTAGGTTACATCAATACGAGAATAGTCCATTCTTTGACGAGCCAGTGCTTGTGGATTGTGGTTGGGCTGGTGGTGGCCGTTTGGGTGAGGAAAACATGGACAACCTAACCTCTGAATTAATTCAGAAAGGATACAAACTAGAAGATACTGAACTTAATGAGGGTGATTGGTTTGCAGTAGAATT
>CAYSOH010000239.1:0-1171 GCA_964432625.1 uncultured archaeon | reverse complement strand
GGTGGAGCTAGAGCTCCATTAGAGCCAAGCGATCCTATGATGGTCAAGGATGTCAAAGAAGGTACAGGTCATGGAATGACCTATGCTCAATTCACTGGAGTTGGCGATATAGTATACTTTAGGGCAGATGATGGTACCGGTTATGGACAAGAGCTGTGGAGGAGTGACGGCACAGAAGTTGGAACTTACATGGTCAAAGATATCAATCCAGGCGCTAACATTAGTTCCATATCTAATTTGAATGCAATTGGCGATCTCCTTTATTTCTCAGGACAAGACGCAACTCATGGTTCAGAATTATGGCGTAGCGATGGTACGGAAGCTGGAACTTATATGGTCAAAGATATCAATCCAGGAAGTAATCATTCTCACCCCTCAAGCGTCATTGCAGTATCTTCAGGTTCTTTGATATTTTTTGTAGCTGATGACGGTGTACACGGGAAAGAATTGTGGGCCTCTGATGGGACTGAGGAAGGCACTTACATGGTCAAAGATATCAAAGTAGGCGAGGATGATGGAAGCGTTAATGAGCTTATAATGTTGGGAGATACAGTTATCTTTGAGGCATGGGATCCTACTCCAGGATCCTCCCATTATAGAGGAGTGTGGAAGAGTGATGGAACTGAAGAAGGGACAGTATTAGTAAGGTCAGATACAGATTTTCAATGGCCTGAACGGCTGGGTGGCATAATTTTGTTTTCGTGGGCTAGTTCATCAATGTGGAGGACGGACGGTACTACTGAAGGTACGTTCGAGGTTACAGATAAGGCCAAGGGATGGTGTAGTAGTGGTTGCACCACAGTAATGGGTAATATGATGTATTTCCAGGGAGATGATGGGGGTACCACTCCTGATGATTATGGCCGTGAATTATGGAAGACCAATGGTACTGAAGAAGGTACGGTCTTCGTCGCTGAAACCAATCCTGGTAGCAACAAGCACGGAGATCCTTACCAGTTCGTCACAGCAGGCGATAAGATATTTTTCCAGGCTGATGATGGCAGTAATGATTATGTTTACGTATCTGACGGTACAACAAATGGAACAATGAAGGTAGGGGGTGGAGTTAATGCACCTAATTATCTAAGGAATCCAGAGGGTCCTTGGTCACCTACCAATCCATACAATGGTTTCCGAGTAGTAGGATCGAATCTTTATCTTGAAGCTTGGG
>CAYSOH010000238.1:0-1179 GCA_964432625.1 uncultured archaeon | reverse complement strand
CTGGCGTTCATGCTTATTCTAAGAACATTGGGAATAGACATATCTTAATATCTAGGACTAGCTAGAGCTTTCAATGTCTACCACTCATAGAATCGTCTATGATAATTCATCTCAGTTGTCAGGTATTAAAGATGAATCCGTTGATTTAGTTGTAACTTCACCACCATACCCTATGGTTTCTATGTGGGATGAAATGTTTGGTGAATTAAACCAAGAAATATCAAACATGATGGAGTCAGGTGAGTATGACACAGCATTCGAGCTTATGCACAAAGAATTGGACAAAACTTGGTCTTCATTGTTTCGTGTTTTGAAAAATGGAGGGATTGCGTGCATAAACATAGGAGATTCCACAAGAACATTAGACGGAGTTTTCAAACTTTATAATTCACATTCTAGGATTCTAAATTTCTGTATATCGATTGGTTTCGAATCTTTGCCATCCATAATATGGCGAAAGTCAACCAATTCACCAAACAAATTTATGGGTTCTGGGATGTATCCTGTTGGATCACATGTAACCCTTGAACACGAATATATTTTGGTTTTGAGAAAAGGACCTAGGCGCACATTTGATACACCGGAATCCAAATCTAATAGAAATGCAAGCGCTTTTTTTTGGGAAGAAAGAAACAAGTGGTTTTCAGATACATGGTTTGATGTTCATGGAAAGTTGCAGGATATAGAAACATCAAATAGAAATCGTAGCGCAGCATACCCTTTCGAGTTAGCATATCGTTTGATAAATATGTTCTCGGTCAAGAATGATTTGGTTCTGGATCCTTTCTTGGGAACAGGAACTACAACAAAGGCAGCTATTTCTTCAGAGAGAAATTCAATTGGCTTTGAAAGAGACGAAACGCTTTCAGAATTGATAGAAAAGGAAATAAGTGAATGTCGTGAATTCTCCAATAATTATATTGAAGAAAGATTAGCTAGTCACTTGGAATTTATCAGTTCCAGAATTGAATCTGGTAAAGAAGCTAAACATAAGTTGAGAAATCACGAAGGTTATTCCGTCAGTTCTCAAGAAGTTAGTATACTCCTTAACAAAATATTGAAGATTAATGGTTTGAAATCGAGATATGAGGTTACCTACGAGCCATTAGGCCGTTGATTTCTTTTCAATAGAGTTTATTGTTTTCCATACCCATACAGGCCCTACCATTGCAGATACAC
>CAYSOH010000237.1:0-1236 GCA_964432625.1 uncultured archaeon | reverse complement strand
CTATACAATTCAACATGCCTCCTTTATCATATATCTCATCTATTAGCCCCATTGATCCATTTACTAATTCTTCCGTCATGGCTTCAATAGTGTAGGATCCTGCAAGGGGATCAACTGTATTTGTTACTCCTGATTCATCGGCAATTATTTGTTGAGTTCTCAGTGCAACTCTTGCGGCTTTCTCTGATGGAAGTCCTAATGCTTCATCCAATGCATTAGTGTGAAGACTTTGTGTACCTCCTAATACTGCAGATAAGGCCTGAATAGCGGTTCTCACAACATTATTATGAGGTTGTTGTGCAGTAAGTGTTGATCCTCCAGTTTGGGTATGGAACCTGAGCATCATAGATTTCTCATTTTTAGCACCGAATTTTTCAGACATTATTCTTGCCCATATTTGACGAGCAGCTCTGAATTTTGCTATTTCATAAAGAAAATCATTGTGTCCATTAAAGAAAAACGCCATTCTTGGCGCAAAATCATCGACATCGAGTCCTTTGTCTATAGCTGCACTAACATATTCCATTCCATTTGCAATGGTAAAAGCTAATTCTTGTTCAGCAGTACAGCCAGCCTCACGAATATGATATCCAGATACTGAGATAGTATTCCATTTAGGTACATTCTTTGCACAATATTCAAACACATCTGTAGTTAGCCTCATAGACTGTTTCGGTGGAAATATGTAAGTCCCTCTAGCTATGTATTCCTTCAAAATGTCGTTTTGAATTGTACCTCTTAGTTTATTCTCAGAGACTCCCTGCTTTTTTCCAGTTGCTATGTACATCCCCAACAGTATTGATGCTGGAGCATTGATAGTCATACTTGTAGAAACAGCATCCAAAGGAACTTTATCGAATAAATCTTCCATATCGTTGATAGAATCTATAGCAACTCCCACCTTTCCAACTTCACCTAGAGCCATTTCGTCATCGCTATCATACCCAATTTGAGTCGGTAGGTCGAAGGCAACAGAGAGCCCTGTTTGCCCCTCAGAAAGCAAGTATCTGAATCTTTCATTTGTTTCTTTGGCAGTACCGAATCCTGCATATTGCCTCATCGTCCATAATTTTCCCCTATAACTAGTTGGATGTATCCCTCTAGTATAGGGATTCTTGCCGGGCAAATCAAATTTTGATTCATCAACATCTCCAGGAGTGTTGAGTCTTTCTCGTTCATCGAGTTGACTTTCCTCTCTCTCTGAAAATTTTTCTAATGTTGGCTTTAGCGTTTCTT
>CAYSOH010000236.1:0-1239 GCA_964432625.1 uncultured archaeon | reverse complement strand
AGGGTAGCCTCTGAAAGGGCCCACTGAAAGCCCATAGATTGGGGCAGATTCAGTCCCTATTCGTCATAGGTTACGTAGGTAAGTCGGAATTCGGGCTGGCGCGTACCTGGCTCCGGATTGCCATAGAAGCACAGAACCTTCGTTCCTGCTGGGATGTTTACATCCTCTTGGGTTCGGCCATCAAATGCTACCTTCTCACCGCTCCTTGGCCACAATCCACAGATGTTATTGTAATTCCCTCCAGTACCTGCTTTATGCAATTCGGCCTCCAGAAGATCTGCCCATGCATCGTTTACCTGTTGCATATCTGGGCGTTTGGGGTTACCAAATTCACCATTCTCTATTCTTCTCTTCATTTCTTCACTTGCGTGGTTACTCATTTTTTTCACTCTCCTTTTTCGTGCATCGATAATGGATGTATTCCTTCTCGATGAAAATCTAATTGGTGCACTTCTATCAAGTTCCAGTTTTCTAATCCTGGATGTGATTGCACCGGTTCTACGCTGGTGTTCCTTCGCCAATTCTTGGATGTTCCAACCATCCCTGATCCTGCGCTTGAGAAGTATATCTTCGGCATGACTCCAGCTTGAGTAAGCCTGAGGGTTGTTTCTTTTGACCAGCTGTAACCATTCTTTGCTACCAGTTCTAGGTTTTTGAACAGAAGTTCCAGTATCCTGAGTTTTAGCAATTCTTGCTTGCCGTCTTTTTCGTAATCTTCTACTCATGTTATTCCTTCTGTATCAGCTGATCAATCAACATAGCCAAGCCAGCTGCAGCGGCACCCATTGCCAATCCGCCTAGAAGAGCCGCGTTGAACACGTCATCCGGACTCTTCTTCTTCGCTTCTTCCTTCATCTTCTTCAGATGATACGCAACAACCTGCTGAGAGGTTCCCAAAGTATCTGCGATCTCTTTCTGGGACCAACCTATACCTCTCAATTTCATCAGAGAAGCAATCTGTTGGGGGCTCAGCGGCATATTGCTCAAAATTTCGGATTGGGTATCTAACTATAATGTTTTGTATAATACAAAGAATATCTTGTATTTACATTATATTGGAGGCAGTAATCGGAAGGGAGCCCCATGCGACCACCCGTAATCGGATGGGTACCCATGCGATTACCCCTAATCGGAACGGCCCCCCATCCGATTGCTCATGCGCTTCATCCTGAAGGCATCAGCAATGACGAATATGATGGCAGAGTCAGTGAACTGACTCCTCCTTCATTCTGCTGAATT
>CAYSOH010000235.1:0-1265 GCA_964432625.1 uncultured archaeon | reverse complement strand
TAACTGCCTGTCCACACTGTTTCCACACAATAGGTAAGGAATACGAAAAATACGGTGGTAAATACGAAGTTTATCACCATTCGCAGATTCTTAATAAACTAAGACAAGAAGGAAAGTTAAAAATAAAAGACTTCGAAGACAAAGTAACTTTCCATGATCCATGTTACTTAGGTAGAATTGGAGGTGAAACTGAAGCCCCAAGAGAAGTACTTGGTGGTGATCTCATAGAGATGGAAAGGCATGGTACCAACTCATTCTGTTGTGGTGGCGGTGGTGCAAGAGTGTGGATGGAAGAAGATGCGGACAAAAGAGTTAATGAGATTAGAGCGAAGGAAGCATCAAAAACAGGGGCCGACTGCGTTGCCGTAGGATGTCCCTACTGTATGACCATGATGAGTGATGGTATGAAGAGTATCGGTGACGAGAAACAGGTTAAGGACATATCTGAAATACTATTGGAGAACCTAGAGGCAGAAACATGAACATAGCAGTCTTAATCAAAATGGTTCCAGACACGGAATCTAGACTAGAGATAATAGACGGAAAAGTCAAGGAAGATGGCTTCAAGTATATGGTAAATCCATACGATGAATTCGCTGTTGAACAGGCAGTTCAATTCAAAGAAGCTGAAGGCGGTAAAGTAACATTGGTAAGTCTTTTCTCAGATGATACAAGTATTGACACAGATTTAAGAAAAATGATGGCTATTGGAGCTGATGAGGCTATCGTTCTGAGACAACCTGGTTATCGTGGAGACAGACCCTCTGTTAATGCAAAAATATTAGCTGATGCTGTGAAAGAATTAGATGCAGACTTAGTTATTTGCGGAGTACAAGGAATTGATTATTATCAGAGTGCAACTGGGCCAATGGTTGCTCATTTCCTTGGGATGGCAAACATCTCTGGAGTAACCAAATTAGAATTAAACGGTGGAAAACTAACTGCAAACAGACAGATTGAGGGTGGTTTACAGATAATTGAAACGACTACACCTGCCTTAATTACCTGTCAGAAAGATATGACCAAAGTTAGGTTTCCTGCTTTAAAAGACATAATGATGTCCAAGAGAAAACCATTCGAAAACCGTGAAATCGGAGATGAACTAGGTGTAGACGTGCCAACCGCTGAATGTTCACTGCCTCCTGCAAGAGGTGGAGGTGTGATTATAGAAGGTGAAAGTGCAGAAGAAAAGGTTGAAAAGTTGGTTGAAAAACTAAAGATGGAGGCAAAGGTACTGTGAGCACCGTAGTTCTAGTTGGAGAAGT
>CAYSOH010000234.1:0-1280 GCA_964432625.1 uncultured archaeon | reverse complement strand
TATCTGGTGAATGATTAGCAATTATAGATACTATACCTTCAGCTAGTAATTCAGCTTCTTTTTCCCAAGCCTCATGTGACTCAGGCAGTTCTAAGGGTGTAACTCCCCATCTTGCCTTCATTGAAGAACCGCTAGCCAGACCTTCCCAACAGTCACCGTGGATTCGGCATACGCCTTGGAAATTGTCCAGATTGGGAACTAACATGTGTCCCATTTCCAAATGAAAATTACCAATAAGTGGCTTTCCATTAATTAATACACCACCGCCGATTCCAGTACCAATTGTAATGTAAACTAATGTTTGGCATCCTTTACCTGCACCATAGTTGTACTCTCCTATAGCTGCTGCATTGACGTCTGTATCTATGTTAATCATTAAATCAAAACTGCTCCTGAATTCTGTAAAAAGATTGGTTCCCTCCCAGCCTTTTTTACTTTCAGATATAAGCAAACCATAATTCTCTGAATCCCTATCAAGGATTATTGGACCAAAAGTCCCAATACCTATGCTCTTCAGATCATAATTTCCAAAAAAATCAAAAATGTTTTTCAAGGTTTTTCCAGGAGTTGTTGTTGGTACCTCTATTCTTTTAATTATAGATGTAGGATTTTCTGCAACGGCAAGAACGCATTTGGTCCCACCTAATTCAGCACCCCCAAATAATTCAGTCATAGTTTGACTCTTTTCTTTTTGGGACCGCCTTTTTTGTAACGACTAAAATTCTTTTTGGCCTTTTTATCTCCCTTAGATACTCTTTTCTTTTTTGGATGAACATCATCCTCTTTCATAATACGCCATTATACTAGTGATATAAATGGTGCGGGGGGAGGGATTTGAACCCACGTACCACTAAGGACTGGGACCTAAACCCAGCGCAATTGGCCTGGCTATGCGACCCCCGCTTAGAACACCTCTGGACCGCACATTTAATAATAGAATTGGTCATGTAGTAAAATGCTAGATGACATCAAGAAGAAGGCCGAGAAGAGGGCAAGTGAAGTAAAAGATGCTACCTCTAATGTTGGGAGCAAAGTTGCAGAACAAGCTAAGAATATAGGTGAAAGCGCTAGTGAACTTGCAAATAAGGCTGGAAAAATAGCTAGAGGTGCAATCGATTCTGTTGTTATAACCATTGCAACAAAAATAGTCATAAGTTCAATGAAAAAAGTGGGAAAAAGGGGGACCTCATACATATATGATGATTCAAAATATGGCAAATTTATAGATCGAACCTGGGAAATGCTTCCCCTGCCAGTAAGGCTAGTCGGAAAGGACACCT
>CAYSOH010000233.1:0-1292 GCA_964432625.1 uncultured archaeon | reverse complement strand
CTACTGAAATCATGAAAAATACGACTAACATTGAGCTGACACTCTTAGAAAACATAGGCAATGGAATTATGGGTGATTTATACTAATTTTGGTTACAATGAGTTTCATTAATATAGAAAGGCACATATTACTTCCACGTTTGAGTAGACGCGAATACGTTAAGAATTGGTGGGATCTTTCTCGTGGAGAAAATGTTGCCCTAGGCATCGGGACAATCTGTCTGGGAGCCTTGATGATGGGAGTCGGCTACGAAGAAAGTATACTGACACTGGCCCTTCATGCATTCTGCATAGGGGCTTTCATTGCTGGTTGGTTTGCGATAAACGACCTGCTGGACATCGATGTTGATCGAATCAATCATCCGGACCGGCCACTGCCTTCTGATAGCATAACTGAGGCCGGGGCGAAGAAATATGGAAACCGAATGATTATCCTGTCTGGTGTGGCCCTGCTTGCAATAATGCTGAATGATGTTCGAAATGTGGGTGAAATGGCCTGGGTTGATTCTGTCGCCATCTGGTTAGTAGCACTACTGTTGATGATTGCCTATGAGGTTGATGGAAAACCGTTCAATCCCAGTTTAAAGAAAAGGATGTTCTGGGGAAACCTAACTATCGCCGGGACCATTTCCATAAGCATATTGTTCGGTGCAGCAGCAATTGATCATGCGACGGATCCTCTACTATGGTTGGTTGCGTTCAGTGCAATGTTGCTAACTACTGCAAGAGAAATGATTATGGACTGTCGTGATCAATTGGGCGATTTTGACAGAAAGACCTTCGCAAAAGTACGCGGGGCTGAGAAAGCCAGGAAGACTGTATGGAGATTGGCTGTAGGGTCCTCAATAGTGATGTTATTGGTATTCGCAATGGGGTTCTTGCCGTGGAGACTGGTCATTTTCATTTTACCTTCAGTGGTCTGCACAATAGCGGTCAGGCCTTTCCTCAGAATGGGGTATGACTGGAAAGCAGGAAATGTCTTGAGACTTGGTATGGTATTCGGATTATTAGGTCTAGCAATCTGTGGAATAATAAGTAATCATTAATTTTAGTAAGTTGCGACCGGGCCTAACACACCAAAGAGTGTGATTATTCTTCTACGTTCTCGTCTTCATCATCTTCTTCGTCGGATTCATCGTCGTCGAAGTCATTTTCATTATCGTCGTCCTCGTCGCGTTCGTCCTCAGATTCATCATCCTCATCCCGCTCATCACAATCTTTGTCGTGATTCCGCTCGTCGTCTTCCCATTCATCTTTCTCGAGTTCCTCAAACCACTCCTCTAACTCTTCGCA
>CAYSOH010000232.1:0-1294 GCA_964432625.1 uncultured archaeon | reverse complement strand
TTAGGTTCTTTAATTAATGATCGAGCAAGCGCCACGCGCTGTGACTGACCCCCTGATAATTGATTGGGTTTTCGTTGACCATAATCAGAGAGCTTCACCAGATCTAGCATTTTATGGACTCTGTCATCAATGATATCTCTGGCTACACCGTCTTTTTTTAATCCGTAGGCAATGTTGTCAAAGACGGTCATGTGGGGAAAAAGAGCATAACTTTGGAACATAATATTCACTGGACGCTTATAGGGAGGCACATTGGTCATATCGATCCCATCAATAAATATTTTACCTTCAGTTGGAATTTCAAGTCCTGCCATCATTCTTAATAGGGTGGTTTTACCAGAGCCAGATGCACCAAGGATTGAGAACAACTCACCTTTCTTAATATCAAGATCCACTTTGTTGACTGCAATAACATCACCAAAATGCTTGCTAATTTCTCTTATTTGAATAAATGCTTGTTCATTTTCACTCATGTTAATTCTCTTTTACTCTTCTCTTTTTTGCCCTGTTTTAAATCTGGTATATATTCTAGTTTTCATCCGATTGTATTTTGGCGGATCAACTTCAGTTAATGATAGGCGGCTCATGACCTCAGGAGTTGGATAGATAGCAGAGTCCTCCTTAATGCCCTCCTTGAGAAATTTATCGGCAGCTGGAATCGGACTGGCATAATGTGTCAGATTAACAAAATCTGCACTGACTTCTGGTCTAGTGAGGTAATCCAGCAACAGATAGGCATTCTCCAGGTTAGGCGCATCATTTGGTATGACCATAATATCGACCCACAACAGACTACCTTCTGAAGGCACAAAATATTTAAGACTAATGTCTTTCCCAGCTTCCTCTGCTCTCATTTTAGCTGTGGCATAGTCACCAGCCCAACTCTGTGCCATGCATAGATCACCATTTGGTAAATCATTAAGAAAGGTTGAGGAGGTAAATTTCCTTATGTAAGGTCTGACTGAAAGTAATAAATCTTCAGCCTCTCTAAGCGCTTGTTGATCCCTAGTATCATCCGGATAACCTAAGTACATAAGAGCTGTTGGCACAACGTCTGTAGGCGAGTCTAGGACGCTGATTCCACAGTCAGCAAATTTAGAGACAACCTCGGGGTCAAAGAGCATATCGCCACTACCTATAGGCGGGTTTGGGTGTCTTTCAAGAATCATTTCCTCATTGTAAGTAATACCAGTTGACCCGTAGCTATAGGGAATCATAATTCTATTATCAGGATCAAACTTGCTGAGCATTTTCATGAGCTCTGGATCAATTAAGTCATAATTTTTAATTTTTG
>CAYSOH010000231.1:0-1322 GCA_964432625.1 uncultured archaeon | reverse complement strand
CTCCCGTGGTCGCGATCTGCAGTCGCGTGCATAGCCGGGCTCTGCCACCTCACCCGTAACTTACCATTAGCTATATCTATATTAATTATTGATTACCAGAACGTGCTATTGTCCGGGAAACATCAGTTGAGGATATTTTTCTCTTCATATCTTGAAGTAGGCTCTGATAGTGAGATATCTGTTCTTCTATTCTTTCCATCTCTGAAGGATCTGCAGAGTCGTTTTTTAATCTAAACTCAACTTTATCTTTACGGGATTTCCATCGCTCCAATTCTTTCAAGGCCTCCAATATTTTATCTTCGATTTCCTGCATTACATGAACCTTATTGTCTCTAGATTGTGTGGTACTCTAGCGTCCAAACGTACCTTACGCCTTATATCATTAGCGAATTGCTCACATTTCTGGGCATCTCCATGATTAAGCAGAACAATTTTAGGACGTGGTCGTATAGTCCTTAAATATCTCATAAGCTGACGCTTGTCACTGTGTCCTGAGAAACCTTCACATGTTTCCATATTCATTTTAACCTTGACGGGGACCATTCCACCATTCTCCCTATCGTGCAAGTGTATTTCAGAAGCTCCTTGTTGCAGTCTTTGACCCATTGTTCCTGAAGCTTGATAACCAACAAAGACCATAGTATTGTTAGCGTCAGGAGCCCAATGCCTCAGATACTCCATTACAGGGCCTCCATTTACCATACCAGATGTGGCCAAAACTATAGCTGGTTCTTCTCGACCACATATCTCCTGCCTCATCTCGTTACTTTCAACTTTGTTAAATATCTCTGAACGGAAAGGATTATCTTGATTCTGGTAAATCTTATTACGAAGATTGTTATTCAGATATTCTGGATAAGCAGAATGCAGTGCTGTCGCTTCCCATATCATTCCATCAAGATAAACTGGCATATCCTTCAACTTACCTTCAGAGTATACTTTTTCAAGAACAAGCATTACTTCTTGTGAACGGCCAACTGCAAAAACGGGAATTAGAATTTTTCCCCTTTTCTCAACAGTTCTATTGATTATATCTGTTAGATTCCTCGTTCCTTCCTCTCTCGCTGGCTGAAAATCATTATAGCCTCCATAGGTTGATTCCATGATAAGTGCCTCTAATCTAGGGAAATGATTCACAGCCCTATCAAACAACCATGTGTTCTCGAATTTTATATCTCCTGAGAATACCAGATTGTACAAGCCATCACCAACATGAAAATGAGCAGCGGCGGAACCTAGAATATGTCCTGAATTATGGAATGTAAGCTTCAAATCTGGAGATATATCTGTTGTATCACCATAATTCAATGTAATTGTATTTC
>CAYSOH010000230.1:0-1358 GCA_964432625.1 uncultured archaeon | reverse complement strand
TCGCCCGAGTCGTAGGTGTCGTCGTTGTCAGCGTCTACGAACAGGGTTCCAGCAGACTCGAGGGTGGTTATCTTAACGTGGGTAATTGTATCGCCATCGACATCTGCGAACGTGAAGTCGCTGGATGCGAACATCTTGGTGACGTCCTCAGAGGCCGAGATTGTCTGATCGCCCGTGGTCGGCAGATCTGCGGCAGCTACCAAATCAACAGTTGAAGCCCTGTTCACAGTGGCGGAATCATCGCCAGAGTTGGACGTTCCACCAGAGTCCTTGATTGTCGTGATTGTGACGACGCGGTCGTTGGCGTGGGTCGGGCTCTGGTCCGAGTTAGAGTAGGACATGGCATCGACCATCGTCTGGAGTTGAGCCGTGGTCATGGAGCCGCCAGTCAGAGCTACGGTACATGTGGTAGAGCAACCAGTAACAGCGTAAGAGAGGCTGTTCGTCGAAGTAGTGCCGGATTGACTCGCAGCCAGCGTTATTGCCGTGCCGTCTACTGTGAGAGTCTCGGTCGTGTCTGCAACATTGGTCACGGTTATGGTGACCTCGGATATCGTTTGCGAGTTCTCGCCACCGTCTGTGGCCGCGGCATCGGAGAACAGGGAGGCAGCGGAGCCGTCTTCAGTGAAGGTCGGGTTGGCGGCGGTTACCGTAAGAGTGGGCTCGTCATTCACTTGGTTAATGGTGAGAGTGTACGATGCGAGAGTGATGGAGTTGCCGTCGTTCATCTTGTAATCAACTGTGTGAGTCCCCACACGGGCCTCGGTTACCTGATTCGATGCACAGGCTATGGTGGCTGTCATATCACCACCGCCATTATCTGTCAGAGTGCAGAAGGACGGGAAGGTTGACCCAGTCGTGAACGTTACATCGTTGCTCTCCTCATCAGAGGCCGTCAGAGTGCTGGAGTAGGCGCTATCCTCGTCAACTGAGGTCGCGGAGTTGCTCGCGAGGTTTGGCGCGTCGTTGACCTCGGTGATGGTAATGACGAACGTGTCCGTGGCTGTGCCGCCATTGCCATCAGAGGTGGTGCAAGTCATTGCGTAGGTGTTGTCGGATCCGCTGTCTGCACCAGTCAGGTCAGCGTGACGAGGGGTGCCGCCCAAGGTGGCCTGACCGCCAGAGTCAGCTGTCTCAGAGAGCCAACTAGGCATGTCGCCACTGGTCTCGACACAACTCATTGACAGAGAATCTCCGTCAACGTCCGAGGATGCAACTGTCTGGAAACTCGCGGCAACGTCCTCAGTGACGGTCTGATCGCTAGTGTCACCAGCGCTCGGAGCGTCGTTGACGGCTGCCAGATTGATTGTGTTGGTTCCGGCTGCGGCCGAGTATCCCGTGCCGTCCTTGACCTTGAA
>CAYSOH010000229.1:0-1419 GCA_964432625.1 uncultured archaeon | reverse complement strand
GTATCTTAGGATCCTCCATTTTGTGAATTATAGTATAGAGTGTATCCTCAATAGGTCTTGATTGTTGAACAACAACCATTCGAGTTGAATCAATACGCAAACGTGATCGAATTATTGGTTCTAATTCCCGATCCTCAGCACCATCACTAACGAGTATTGCTCGAGTGGCCTTAGTCTTTACAATCACTTGATCTAAAGTATTGGCAATTTTCATGTCCGACTTGGTACCGACTCGGACATCACCACATATCGTTACAATTTCTACATTGTCTTCATCTGCAACCAACTGATCATATGTTCTAATAGCTGCCAACATGGTATTCGTATCACTTTCTTCAGGATCTGAGAGACCTAATTCCAAAGCTGCCTTTACATTAGATTCCCTACCAATGACTGGACTACGAATTCCTGTTTTACGGCCCAAATCATTGTCCCTATCTATTGCAATAACCAATAGCCCCATGTTTGTTAGTTAGTTACAGAGTATTTAATTGTTACTTTCGCACCATTCTTTAAATATTAGCATTTATGACGCCAAATCTAGCTCTAAGGTAATAATATGGCAGAGTTCAAAACCGTAATATCGGATCCCAAAAGCAAAATAGCCTATCCTAAGATCCTATCAGAAGAGAAATCTAATGCTCTCGTTGGAAAATCAGTAGGTGAAGAAATAGACGGAATTTTTCTAGATCTCCCTGGATATAGGTTAAAGATTACCGGAGGTTCAGATGGTTCGGGAGTCCCTATGAGAGGTGACATTGCTGGAAACCAGAGAAGAAGGCTTCTCATGACAGACTCAGTGGGTTTCACCCCCGTAAAAGAGGGTCAGCGTAAGCGCAAGCTTATAAGAGGAAAAAATCTGAGTAGCGAAATATCTCAAATTAATCTAAAAATAATTGAATACGGGCCAAAGTCAATAGAGGAGCTGTTTAAACCAGAGGAGGCTTAACACTGTCTGCTGCCCCTCAACCCGAGATTAATATCGGAATGGTAGGGCATGTAGACCATGGAAAAACTACACTGACTCAAGCACTTACTGGGAAGTGGACGGACCAACATAGTGAAGAATTAAAGAGAGGAATCTCAATAAAACTTGGTTATGCTGATGCTGATTTTTATCGTGTTAAAATGAAAAAAGGAGAGGTATATTACACTTCAGAACCTGACAAAAAGGAATTCAAAGGTGGGAAATTAGAACACCTACGAACTGTTAGCTTTGTAGATGCTCCCGGCCACGAAACATTAATGGCTGTAATGTTGAGCGGGGCTGCGATAATGGATGCAGCAATATTGATAATTGCTGCAAATGAAAAATGTCCTCAACCTCAAACCAGAGAACATCTTTCTGCTCTCGAAATAATGGGATTTAATAATTTCATAGTTGTTCAAAGCAAGATAGATGTTTGTTCAAAAGATAGA
>CAYSOH010000228.1:0-1420 GCA_964432625.1 uncultured archaeon | reverse complement strand
GGGATTGGACCATAGATAGGTGCCAATTCGCCCTTGTAGGACTCACTCTGGATGGTGTCATAGTCAAGGGTGTAGGACAAAGCCTGCCTTACCTCTGAGACACTCAGGACGTTGCAGTCGTTTGTTCCATCTCCATCACAATCGTGGTTGATGATGTCAATGGTGTTTCCATCAGCATCGTCAGCCTTAGGCATGTGGTTGTATGGTACGTTTACTACGACGTAGGAAGGTCGGTATGTGCACCTGAATCCTTCCTTTCCATATGCGTTTGGTAGGTCCTCCATGTTCTCACAGAACTCAGTCTTCTGAGCAGACGGGATGTATGCTCGGTCAACCTCTCCATCCTGTAGAGCAAGGACGCGTGTCTGAGTCTCCTCGACTAGGTCGATGACTACTCTGTTGATGTTGTAGTCAGACTCTTCCCAGTACATCCAGTTAGGCTCTAGTACAGCACGGGTGCCGCGGGCCCACTGAGAGACCATGTATGCGTTGGTTCCTGCACCGATAGGTGCCTCGTCCATCCACTCGTGGCAGTAGTCATCCGAAGTGACTGATCCGTTCTCATCGGTCTCAGTGACTCTGTTCGCCTCACATAGATCGGCGTTGATTACCGAGCCGACAGTGTAAGCGATAGTTGCCACAAACGCGGACGATGGGTCGAAGATGTTCACAGAGAATGTGTTATCATCAATCACTGTCAGATTATCTCCGCCCATATCATCGTGGTTACCATCTGCATCGTTGCAGTTGAAAGACTGCGTCAAGATCCAGTTGACTCCAGAGGATGGTGAACCCATTCCAATCACACGGCACCACGAGTAAACTGCATCAGATGCAGTCATCTTGTCGCCGTTGCTGAAATAGACGTCGTCACGCAGGGTGAAGGTGTAGGTTAGACCATCGTCACTCGTTGTGTAACCCGTCGCCAAGCGGGGGACAATTATCGAACCGCCATCGCCGTCACCCTCGTAGCGGTAGAGGGTGTCGTAGACGTTCGATATGATGTCACCTGATGCCGAATCATAAGCATCGGCAGGGTCGTGAGTGTCTGCCTCACCGATGGTCATTATCGTCATCTCACAAGGGTTGTTGGTACCCAAGTCACGGCACTTTCTGGACACAGAAAGGTTGTACCATGCATCTGCGAATCCCATGTCTCCCGATCCATATGCCGCCATGATGTCGGCTTGTGCCATACCATAGTCGCAAGAGCCGTCGTCTACTTCCGCGTCAGCGTTGTAGTTGTTAGCTCCGTCGTCCATGCAGCCTTCCACTGGAGGCTCTGGCTCTGGCTCTGGCTCAGGATCAGCGTAGGTGCATGATCCATCGTCCTTGGTGGCATCGGGGTTGTAGTTCTCAGCATCGGCATAGGTGCAACCTAGTACGTCCTCTGGTTCCGGTTCCGGTTCATCGTCGTCCC
>CAYSOH010000227.1:0-1436 GCA_964432625.1 uncultured archaeon | reverse complement strand
CGTCTCTCTCCCGAATAGAAGAAGTCACTTCCTTGGAACAAATTGATGATGCCCTCTCACCAAGTGCAAATCTTAGCCAACGGAATTTAAGAAATCGAATTGGATACTTATGTGAAGAGGAATTTACCTTGTGAGATTCCAAGGCCTCGACAAATATCTTGTCCATGTTATAGCAAAAAATCAGCATTACAAGCAAACTTGATGCCGTAATTCCTATAGATAAACTTGGAGCCGTATGTGATATATTTGCAATGAACATCAAAATAATCAATAAAGGTGATAAAGTAAGAAGGAATTTCAGTTTACGTGAAAAGGGATGAAGAGAACCCACTATAGAGAACAAAAAGCCACATATCGGCGATAATATAGCAAACAGAAAGAACAGGATTAGAAACTCTGTGGGCAAGATGATATTTGTGTTAGTCACATAATTACCTATTATAAATACAACTAACAAGGAAACAGAAAGAATAAAATTAGGAACAACAATAGACCATAACATACCATTCATTATGAGTCTTGCATGAATTGGTTGGACTAGATGCATATCCATTATCTTTGATTTTATTATTCGCCGATAAGTGTGGCCAGCGGATCTGAGTGTAAAGAGAGCGAAAAATATCACTAATATTGTACCATAGCCCTCATTTGAACCCTCGGGGAACAATTCAGGGTTATCCATAACAAATTTCACAAGGCGAATACAGGCAAAAGAAAATATCAATCCTAAAAGCCCAATTAACATGGTCGCTACAAACCTCTTCTTAATCGACTCGAGATTGCGCCTTATAGATGACCTAAATTCAGCTTCGAATATGGCATAAGTTACGCTCATCGACCTAATGACTCCAAAGTCCTATCCTTCTTTGTCGATTTCTTGTATAAACGGTAACAGTCTGAACATAGGTTCACCTTTCGTCCTGATCCTTGCAGATTCAGTACGCCTGACTTTTCAGCTCTCTTTCGTGGCATCGAACGTTTAGGTGGATTATCACAATTTCTTTGATTGCAACTATCACTATTCTCGTTTGATAGCGAGATATCTCTGTGCTTCATCATTGTAGCATGGAAATTGATACTTAAAACATTGACTCTATTTTTCTAATGATAAGCCTTCCGAATGAGAAACCAAGGTACCACATTTAGCACAATAGCTAACAATACCATCTCCAATATTATAACCGCAGGCAATACATTTCCTTTCTACTTTCTTTGAAGTTTCTGATTGGTTTTTTCGAATATTGATGAGATAGGCAATTGTCAATAAAATCAAAATTACAGTCTGACTATAGCATACCAGTTCTTCAAATTGCACAATAGTGTAAAGCTACTTGTCTTTAACAGTGTTGGGTTCTACTGTAGAGTTATATCTGGCATTAACGGACGAGTGGCAAAACCTTTCAACGCAAAATTACTGCCCTCTCCAACCCTACATA
>CAYSOH010000226.1:0-1437 GCA_964432625.1 uncultured archaeon | reverse complement strand
GATTGGAAGAAACGAAGAAAAAGGAAAGAAAGTCTCCGATGAAATAAGAAAAATAACCGATAGTATCGATATTGATTTTTTCACAGCTGACCTGATGTTAATGAAAGAAGTTTCAAGAGTTGCAGATGAGGTTTGTCAGAAATATGATCGAATCGATGTTCTGATTAACAATGTTGGAGCTTATTTTGCCTTCAGGGGTGTGACTGAAGAGGGATTTGAACGTACTTTCTCTTTGAATCATTTAGGATATTTTCTGATGACAAAGAAATTGCTGAGATTAGTAGAAGCAAGTGATTATGCACGAATTGTGAATGTGTCGTCCAGTGCACATTATGGAATTGGTTTTGAATTTGATAATTTGAATGGCGAAAAGAAATACAAAGGATTTGATGCGTACAAGAAATCGAAATTGGCTAACGTTATGTTCACTTATGAATTAGCTAAAAGAGTGAAAGACAAGGGAATCACGGCAAATTGTCTGCATCCTGGGTTCGTTGCGACTAAATTCGGTAACAACAACAATCTGTTATGGAGAGGATTCATTGGTTTTGCAAAGGCTTTGATGGCCATAAGTGTGGAGGATGGGGCTAAGACGAGTTTGCATCTTGCTTGTTCAGATGAGGTAAAGGAGATTACTGGAAGATTCTTTGCTGAGTCGAAAGTTAAGAAGGGATCAAGTAAAGCTAAGAATGAAGAACATAACCAAAAACTTTGGGAAATCTCAGAAGAGGCTGTTGCTAAGTTCCTTTAGCAAAGTTTTAAAGAGAACATGAAGGAAATGTGAATATGGACACAAAGGCGTTGTTCGTAGCTGTTTTGGCTGCTGGGATTGTTGGTGGATTCGTAATCAGTGATTATCTCGTAGATGATGAATCCATCGAACAGAATGAAACTCTCGATGAAGTTGTAGAAGCGGTTGAAGTAGGCAGTGAAGCTCCTGATTTTACGTTGACCGATACCGAAGGAAATGAGTTCAAGCTTTCCGATTATGAAGGTGAAAAGGTTATTGTTTTAGAATTTATGAATATGAATTGTGGTACTTGCAAGAATTTTGAAAAGAATGAGATTAAAAGTTATTGCAATGAATCAATGCCTGAGGATGTTGAAGTTATTTCAGTAACTCAAACAAAGAATGCGGACGAAAGTGAATTAGCTGAAAGAACTGAGGAAATGGGTTGGAGATTCATGAAAGGTAGCGGCGAAATGACTGATGCATTTGGAGCAGACAGAAGTCCTACTATTGTCATAATCGATAAAGACGGAATGATTACGTTCTCAGAAAGTGGACCAATGTCCCAGTCTGAATTAGAGAACGAAGTCAACGCAGCGCTTGGATGAGTATTTGGTTCGATAATTACACTGTAGAAGATATTGTTACCAAGGATACAATGGTTGAACACCTCGGCATAGAGGTTACTGAACTTGGTGATGACTATG
>CAYSOH010000225.1:0-1443 GCA_964432625.1 uncultured archaeon | reverse complement strand
AACCAACAGCTAAGAAAGTCAGACTCAAACGAATAGGCTTACGCAGACTTGAACGGATTGTCAAACCAATAGTAGTAGGCAAACCAGCGGTCAAAGTTTGAAGAAATTTAGAACCTACTCTTACTTCGTGTTGACCACTCAGAACTTCTAATGGTTTCATTCTTGAAGCTTTCCAAGCTGGCCAGATTCCAGACAAAAATACAATTACCATCGCAATTGCTACTATTTCCACAACCATATTCCAATCAACAGTTTCATTCAGGATTGGAAGACCGATTATATCTTCATAAACATCTAACATTACTCTGATTCCAAAAAAGACGCCCAGTAGAACACCTAGTGCACTACCAATCAATCCGATTGCCAAAGGTGCAAGCATGTAACCTATCATAATCGAATTTCTAGGAACGCCTAGAGTCCGTATTATTGCTATTTCACGCGACTGGCTTTGTATCAATCTTTGTAGGCTAAGTATTATCGTTATTGAGGCCACAATGACTAACATTGTCGTGACTGCCGGAAAGCTCTTTTGAGCACCTTCAAGATCCGCTCTCAATAATTCTACTGACGGCGTCTCTCCTCTATCATTTACTGTGGCTGTTCCTGAATCTTCATCTAATAAAACTTCTTTCAAATGGGATTTTACGGGATCGATTTCATCTCCTTCAAACTTCTCAGTTGAGGGAAGATCAAAACCAGGTGTTCCCTCCAAATCAATTAGAATTTTATTTGATGAACCTGAAGTGAGATTGGCTAGATTCTCAAGCCCCTCAGACGTGAGATAACCTGTGACATAAGTGCCCTCTTCAGCAGGAAAAAGTGAGCCCTCGGGTACAAACCAGAAGTGGCTTGATTGATAGCCTAGGCCAACAACTGTGAAATTCATACGACCTTCGCCAGCTCCTAAAGATACTGAACTTCCAACAGAAATATCCAAATCCTCAGCCACATGTACATCAATTACAACTTCTGTTGCCGTTTGTGCAATTCTTCCTTCGCAACAATCATGGTCTGGTATCCAAACCTTGTCAACTTCGCCCTCATCAATGCCGTGCCAAACTGCTGTAACTGGATTGCCCTGATGGAAAAGAGTTCCATCAAGAACTAGGCGAGGTTCACATTTGTCGATTCTAGATGAACCAACTGGAAAATCCTCCTCAAACTTGTCACAAAGGTTCTGGGACTCTTGATCAGACCAAGTCCCAACTGGAAGATTTACCCAGATATCAGGAAGGTTTACGCCATCTTCATCGTCCTCATATATGTTATCATATAGTACTGATACATTAGTTGCATAACCTCCCATTGAGATTCCTCCTAAAACTCCTATAACTACCATAAAAATCACTGCAACTAAGCGTATTTTGGTTCTCCAAAGGCTACGGGCTAATCTTTTGGTCAGAAGAGAAGACATTACTCTGATTTTACCTGCTCATCTGACTT
>CAYSOH010000224.1:0-1455 GCA_964432625.1 uncultured archaeon | reverse complement strand
CGGCATGCCATTGGTGTCACGTTATGGAAAAAGAGTCATTTGAAGATGAAAAAACAGCTGAAATAATGAATAATAATTTTGTTAATATCAAAGTAGATAGAGAGGAAAGACCGGATTTAGATGAAATTTACATGGCGGCGACACAGGTGATGAACAAAGGTCAAGGCGGTTGGCCAATGACTGTTTTTTTGGCACCTAATCTTAAACCATTCTTTACAGGAACTTACTTTCCACCTCAAGATGCCTATGGCAGGCCTGGTTTTCCTACCATTTTAACCAGACTTGCAGAAATCTGGTCTAGTAACAAAGAGCAATTACTTTCTCAAGCAGATTCTCTCGTTCAGCATTTGAATTCTACTAAGACGCAAAACACAAATGTAGAAAGTAATGTTAATCAAAAAGCTGTAGAGCATTGGAATTCTAATTTTGATAAAACATGGGGTGGTTTTGGTGCTGCACCTAAATTTCCTAACACTGGAGCGATTTTGCATCTTCTAAATGATTTTCATATCAATGGTTCTGAGGAGTCACTAAATTCTGCAGTCAAAACTTTAGATTCAATGCATCAGGGAGGAATTTTTGACCATATAGGTGGCGGTTTTGCCAGATACTCCGTCGATGAGAAATGGTTAGTTCCACATTTTGAAAAAATGCTCTACGATAATGGCCAACTTATGGAAGCATATTTGGTCGGATATCAAATAACAAAGAAGCCAGAATATCTGGAGGTTATTTCTCAAATATTTGAATGGCTAAACGACGAAATGATTGATCAAGATGGAGGCTTCTTCTCTTCTATGGATGCAGATTCAGAAGGTGTTGAAGGCAAATACTATGTTTGGAACCCATCTGAAATTAGAGATATTTTAGTGAAAAAAGATGCAGATATCTTCAATCAATATTTCGATATTACTGTTGAAGGAAATTGGGAAGGCAATTCGATTCCTAGGATAATAATGAGAAAATCATCGTTATCAAATTTCTTGAAAATCTCGGAAGATGAGATAAATGAATCGTTAATGCGTTCTAGACTCAAAGTGAAAGAACATAGAGCTTCACGAATTCCTCCGGGAACAGATGATAAAGTAATCGTGTCTTGGAATGCTCTAATGATTAGTTCCCTCGCTAAGGTTTCATATGCACTCGGAAAGAAAGAATATTTTGATACGGCAGATAAAGCCGTTACCTTCATTGTAGAAAAAATGTCTAAAGAGGATGGAACATTGAGTAGAGTTTACAGGAAAAATATGGCACATATTGACGCCTTTGCAGAAGATTACTCTTACTTTGGCAATTCGCTTATTGATATGTATGAAGCTAGTTTCAATTCAAAATATTTGAAATTAGCTAAGAAATATGCAGACATATTGATAAATCAATTTTATACAGACGGCCAATTTAAACAATCTCTTTCAAAGAATATTGTGATTAAAAGTGGTAATACCATGGATAATG
>CAYSOH010000223.1:0-1461 GCA_964432625.1 uncultured archaeon | reverse complement strand
AGTGAAGTGGCATCTTCCGAGGAGTCTAATTTTTCCAATTGGTCTTTACCCAAAGAAAGATCAACTTTGTTCTGGTTATCACCTTCACAGACCAGTCTGAAGCTATCTTTGGTTGTGGATAGTGCGATGTGGTCTGAAACTGATTTTGAGGCTTTTAATCCTTGTGATATTTCATTTACACTGACACTAATTGAGGCAGGAAGATCAAGCGATGGAACTTTTGGATCTGGCATACCAGAGGTATCTAGAAGTGGCATTGCTCTTGTCAGGTTACCAATATTGACAACTAGTCTATTCAGGCTGTCATCCTTTTCCATATCCACCATGTCTTCTTTTCCAGCGACAGATAGGACAGTTTTGAATTTATCAACATCTATCCCCATTTCAACCGGTGCAGCTTCATAACTATCAAATGCTGATTTGACCAAATTAGCTTCTATCATTGCCACGTGTGATGGGTCTACAGCTTTGACTTGTATTCCATCCTCAGAGACATTCATTTTAGCCTCATCGACTAATGCCCCTACTGTTCCTATGAATTCTTTGATACTATCTGCTTTTATTCTGGCTTTGAACACTACATAACCTCTTCTCTTGATTGGTGACCGATATTTAACTTTTGTTTATCATTTATAGATGGGGATTAATCTAATATACTTAGCTCCGCTGAACAGGTAGTTTTACTTCCCGGAGGGAGTTTTTGGCAGAAAAAGATTTGAAAAAAGGTACGACCACTATAGGCCTCGTCTGTAATGAAGGCATAGTAATGGGAACAGAGATGCGAGCCACAATGGGCAATCTCATAGGTCATAAAACAACTCAAAAACTATTCAAAATTTCGGATAACATGGCTCTCACGGTAGCAGGGTTAGTCGGTGATGCACAAATGTTAGCACGCTGGCTATCTGCGGAAGTCAAACTATATGAACTTAAAACGGGAACGCCTATGTCATTGAGGGCATCTTCCACACTTATGGCAAATATAATGAATGGCAGAAGATACATGCCCTTCTGGGTTCAACTTCTTTTGGGAGGTATAGATTCAGAAGGTGGACATGTCTATTCATTGGATGCTGCAGGAGGATCAATACCAGACAAGTTCCAGACTACAGGTTCAGGTTCACCGTTTGTTTACGGTGTTCTAGAGGATCGCTTCAAAGAAAACATGTCAGTTGAAGAAGGTAAGAATCTGGGTGTAAGAGCCCTGACTGCAGCTATGAAGAGGGACTCAGCATCAGGTGATGGAATATCGATGTGTGTTATTGATTCTGAGGGATATCATCCAGTATCCCAAAAAGAGATAGAAAAAATTCAGACTAATCTGGCAGCTTAGAGAGCTTGTCATCAGGAGCCGGAAGGTCAAAAAATGGCCGTAGAAGACGTAATAAAACTAGTCAAGGAAGTCGCAACAGAGGTAATACCAGACAACATAGCCTTTACAGATGTAAAGGTTGAATCCTC
>CAYSOH010000222.1:0-1469 GCA_964432625.1 uncultured archaeon | reverse complement strand
AAGGAACACTAAAACTGATGGATGGTCTCGAGACTAGGAAGGTCCTTCGAATGACTGTAGTCAAGGGATGGAATGATTTTGATATTTCGGGTTATGCAGATTTGATTCGTTTAGCAGGGAAACAAGTTATGATAGAAGTCAAATCGTATATGCACCTTGGTCCCGCTCGCAAACGTCTAAGTCAAGATAACATGCTTTCCTATGAAGAGATAATTGAATTTTCTAATAAATTGGCCTCTGAGTTGGGATGGAAGGTTATTGATGAGGCACCTAATAGTTTAATTGCATTGGTGGCCGAGGAAGATTGGGATGGTAGAGTTATGGACTTTGGTGATCCATTGACTGGCCATCATGATCCATCTTTTACCTGTTAAACCCAAAACATGTAAATAGTACTATACAGCCCTTACAACAGTGGATTATCTTTCAGGCATTGAAGCGGCATTTACGAATTATATTGGAGAGACTTCAATTGATGAATTAAAGAATACAATTACTGAAAAACCTATGATTTTAATTGCAGGTGATCAATTAACAGGAAAATCAACACAAGCTCAGAAGTTGGCTATGCATTTTAATGCTGATTTTCGTTCAGTTGGCATGCTTTTCAGAGAAGCCGCATCAAATCGTGGAATAACAGTTGCCGAGCAAGCACGTTTACTATTGACTGAAAGAGGTATAGACGTAGAAATTGACTATAAGACATGTCAGATGATAGCAGGAAATACGATTCCATCAAAATTAGCAGTTATCGAGGGTAGGCAGCCAGCCTACATGGGCAGTTTTATGGCAAGTTTGGGTAAGAAAAACATAGTACGTTTGTATTTTCAATGTTCCATTAGAGAGCAGGCATTACGTTTTCTTCGTAGAGAGTTTGGAGAACCTGCATATCAAATTGGTAAAGCTCAGATACCTAGGAGTGACTATGATACTCTGGAATCACTTAGATCAGAAATAGAGAATCTGGAATTGGATGGTAGTTCTGCAGTTATAGACCAGTTCATGGAGAACCAGAATAGAGATGAGGATGATAGGCATAGGTATTCAGGATTGTATGGATTTGATTATGGAAATCTAGAAGGCTACGATATTATACTGAATACTAATGAAAAAGAACCAGATGAGGTTTTCGACGAGGTGCTAAGGGAGTTAGAATCTTTCGGCTTCCGAGCAGATTAATAAACTCCTTAGTTTAGAGGGAAACGTGGACCTATCACCAAACGAGACAAAAATTCTGAAAGCATTGCAAAAAGGAACTCTCTCACCGTTGGAAGCTTCAATGGCTTCAGACCTTGGAGAGAAGGAAACAATGTCTGCAGCATCATGGTTGAGAAGTAAGGGCCTAGTTGAAATATCAGAGGAATCTAAGATTTTTTTCACAGTTAATGACGAAGGCGAAAAATACGCTGAAGAGGGCCTCCCTGAAAGAAGAGCTGCGGAGTGGTTGAATCAATTTGGTGAGGCACCTC
>CAYSOH010000221.1:0-1484 GCA_964432625.1 uncultured archaeon | reverse complement strand
GAGATTCCAACGGATCCCACCGTAGTTCTGAGTGAGTGGAGTCTTCCACCGAACTTGAGAAAGAATGTTTATTTAGATGACGAAAGAGCATCTCATATTTTAGAGGTCATAAACAGTAAAACAGAGGATAATTATGTTATTATTGGTGAACCTGGAGTTGGAAAAACCACATTGCTCTTTGAAATTTTTGATTCACTAATGGATAAGGTCCCAACTGGTATTCTAACAACTAATGAGATAACAGATGCACATCTGGAATTTGGAATCAGATTATGCTATGATGATATACCTGAGAATACAGATGTTGTTCAAGGAATAATTGAAAATGATGCTAAGGGTTTGATCGTCACGGCACGTGAAGCTGATTGGGGCAAACTTCCAGAGGAATTCCAGAGAAAATTCAAGAGACTTACGGTACCACTCTTCTCAGATGAGAATGTAACAAGATTATGTGAACGCATGTTTGATTTCTCCAATATAAAGCATGATTCCCAATCGATAAAAGAGCTGACTAATTATGCTCAAGGAAGTCCAATTTTCATTTGGCTGATGATTAAGGAAATGCAATACAATGGTGTTTCCACTCTTACCAAGAAATTTGTAACAGATAATTCCAGAAAAGGTATGGAGAATTATGTTGCACTCATATTACAGAGACTTCTCAAGGATGGACCCAATTACAAAAAGGGAGGATTGCATTCATTGGCATGCATGATTTTCTTGTCAGATTACATGAGAGATAGGCGTTGTAATGAGATGCTTTATCGTTCCTTTGCGGATGAGATTGAGGAAGAATTTGAGAAGATATTTGATGACAAGCAGAATCATATGACCTTCAACCAGATGATAGTTTACCTATCTGGAGAAGGAAGCACTATCGGTTTCCCTCATGATAGCTGGGCAGATGTTTTACAAGGCACAGGCAGGAATAATCCACTAAGAGCAGATATACAGACAATCAAGCTTAGATTCGCTGATAAAAAATACGAGGACGTTTACAAGAAACAGGCAGTCAAAGGCGCTTGGGAAACGGTCGTATCAAGATACAAGAAGAACATGATACGTGAGAAGGATTCGTTCCTTTCCATGGTCGATACTTTAACTTATAATTACACATTATCTGATTTAGAAAAGTTAGGTGTTGATGTAGAAATGATGAGAGAAGTATCATCGCTCAATTCAGATTTACCCATTGCAGCAAGAGTACTTTCCAGAATTCAGGCAGCACGACCAACACAGGTCACTCAAATTATCAACATTCAACATTCGGTCATAAGCAAATCCACCTTAGAATTCAGTAAGGATAATGTCAATGTAGAATCATCAGTCATAACCAATTCAGAATTAGATGAAGAAGATCTAAAGACAGCAAAACACAGTATTGTAGCAGACTCAAAGAAGAAATAATTATTTTAGACCCATTTCACGGCGGTCAACGATTGTATATCCTCTAGATTTTAGATTATCTAAATATCCATACCAGT
>CAYSOH010000220.1:0-1484 GCA_964432625.1 uncultured archaeon | reverse complement strand
AGTTGACTTTCCTCTCTCTCTGAAAATTTTTCTAATGTTGGCTTTAGCGTTTCTTCTTCCCAGCGTTTCTTACTCATTTCTAGCCTTCTCAAATCTCCTGATATATATCAGCATTCTTCTGTGTAACTCATCAGCTACTTTCTGAGCCTCTCCAGGCCCAACTTTCATAGGTTTCATCCAGAAACAGTAGACATTTGTATGAATCCTGTTTTTGTAAAAATCAAGAATGCTCTTGAACAGATCCTTCTCAGTCCCAGTACTTCCCCAGTCTACCTGAGGATTATCATAGCAAAATACCAACGGTTGAATCATGTGTCCGCTGTTTTCTGCAGCTTTGAATACCCCCATCTTGAAAGAATCTAGTTTCCCAAAACTTGATGTTGTTCCTTCCGGAAAGATCCACAAAGGATGATTCGCAGCATCCCATTGATTTAGCTGATGTATAACTCCCGTTCTTGATTTCTTGTTTTCACGTTTTACCCATAACATTCCAACTTTGGATGCAATTGGTCCGAACAGTAAATAATCTCTAACTTCAATCTTTGATACAGCTCCTCCAGCCTTAATGGCCTGAACAACTATAGGATCAAGATAACTAGTGTGGTTGGCCGCTAGAAATCCTGGTTGTGGTTTTCCTTTTACATATATTTTCATATCATATCTTTTGGCTAATTTCCTTGCCCTCAAAGTTATTAGATCTCGATATTCCTCTTGTGAATACAGAGGAACTTCCAATCTCAATCTAAGGAAAAAGTAAAAGAAATAGAGTAGTTCGAAAATCCACACAGCTTGCTATGGCTTTGTTTTTAAAAAGAAAACTCTTCAGATTAGCGGTGCTTCGAAGTCGTCTATAGTCTCTTCAAGATCATCCTCTGAACCCAAATCTCCTCTGATTCTTAGAATCTCTCTAGACAGTAGCCAATAAATTAATGCTAAAGAGCGCCTACCTTTGTTATTTCCAGGTATGATGATATCTATGTTATTGGTGAGATTGTTAGAATCACACATAGCTATTACGGGTATTTTGATGTTAATCGCTTCTCTGAATGCTTGCGCATCAGCTGCAGGATCAGTAAGAACAATTATTTTTGGTTCAATGAAATAACGCATTTCAGGATTTGTCAACCGTCCAGGTGTAAATCTACCTGCAATGCAGTTAAAGCCGCAAGTATTGGCAAATTTCTTTGCCGGTTTCCATCCATACTGTCTTGCAGATACAACTAAGACATCTTTTGCTTCATATTCTTTTAGAAAGTTCGCCGTTTCGGTGATTTTCTCAGACGTTAAATTTACATTAAGGATTCTCAACCCATCATCTCTGACTTTGTGGATGTAAGGCTCCATGTCTTTGCTCTTTTGTTTTGTCCCAATATGGACTCCACAAGTGAGGAATGTATCCTCATCAATGAGCAGTTCTTTTGCCTCGACCTCGGTCATCTGAGTTGCTCGCTGATTCGGACTAGTTCATTAAGCTTTGCAATCCT
>CAYSOH010000219.1:0-1489 GCA_964432625.1 uncultured archaeon | reverse complement strand
TGATGGAGTGGCTTGAAACTGCGATTTTCCCCGTTGAGAAGAAACTGACAAAAGAACTCGTGGAAATTGGAACTAGGGCTGCTGCGGCAGAGATGATTGCCACCGGAACAACCTACGCTTGTGACATGTATTTCCACACCCAAACCATCGGTGAGACCCTTGCGGAGACGGGGGTTAGGGCTACGCTTTGTGGACCGATAACCGATGGTTTGACTCCCAATTTCAAGTCCGGTTCGGGAGATGCATTACGTCATGTCGAAGGTCTGATTACCGGCACCTCACCAAGACCAGGGAGGATAGATTACGGAGTCGGAACACACTCGGTTTACGTCTGTGACGAAGAGATTCTTCTGAAGGGCTCCGACCTAGCAAAAAGAACCGGTTGCACCCTACAAATCCACACTTCTGAGACTCGTAAGGAAGTTGCTGACTGCCACGAAGCAACCGGGATGTATCCTGTAGAGTACCTAGATTCTCTAGATTATTTCACCGACGGAACAACCGTCTGTGCTCATTGTGGTTGGCTGACCAAGAAGGAAATGAGGATACTAGCCGGACACGGAGCTCATGCAGTCCACTGTCCGACCTCCAACCAGAAGTTGGGCTGTGGTGGAACTATGTCCTACCCTGCGATGAAAGAAGCAGAGGTTGATGTTCGCTTGGGAACCGATGGTTCAGCCAGCAATAATTCACTGGACATGCGAGCCGAAGCAAAGGCGGCAAGCCTGGTTCAGAAGCACGACCATTGGAATGCCCGAGTTCTAGGACCAGAGGAGACATGGCAATTAGCCACCAAGGGTTCGAATGATTGGATAACTTGGGACCTCAATGACATTCGAATGTCGCCTATCGGTAAAGATGGAAGACGACTCCTTCCAAATCTCCTATATTCAGGTGGTCGAGTGCTCGATGTCTTTGTCGATGGGGAAGCACTGAGGCAGGATGGAATTACACTAACCGTGGATGAGAATAGTGCTAGAGAAGCGCTGAATGAGGCGGTAATCGAATACTACGCTGAACTCTGAATCAGAGGGTACCCTTTGATTCACATACGAGCGTAAGGGGAGCCCATGCGTTCAGTAGTCAATCATTTTCAACCCAATTAAGAAACTCAAGATTGCCATCATTGCAAACACCACAACACCCATGCCACCACCACCTGCAGAATTTGTAGGTCCCGCCACTAGGTATAGTATAGCAATTAATAATGTGAGAATAGAGCCAATTATAATCAGAATAATTCCGATTACTTTCCGAATCTTTGGGGGTATCAAATCCAGGATTAACTCAAACAATAAATTTCCAATCCTGGGTCGCCTTCTTCTCATCATCATGCCATCGCATCTATGGCCCCCCGTCTTCAAGATTGACCCGTCGATTCGAAACTTATGGCACCACAATCCCTAGAGATTGATCGACCCCTTCGATAACCCTATGATTCAAGAAGGACAAAAGACAAATAACCACCAGATAAACTGAGATTCATGAG
>CAYSOH010000218.1:0-1507 GCA_964432625.1 uncultured archaeon | reverse complement strand
ATAATCCAGTCTCCTACTTCTTTAGCAAAACCTATCTCATGAGTTACAATAACCATTGTCATGCCTTCAGCAACCAAAGACTTTATCGATTCCAATACAGAACCTATCAACTCAGGATCAAGAGCTGATGTGGGCTCATCAAACAGCATAACTTTAGGATTCATAGCCAATGATCTAGCAATGGCAACCCTTTGTTTTTGACCACCTGACAACTGTCCTGGATAGACATCTACTTTGTCAGACATGTCTACTTTCGCAAGAACTTCTCTGGCAATATCTTCGGCCTTTTCCTTAGAATATCCTCGAACTTTCTTTAAGCCTAATGTAACATTGTCAAGAACCCGAAGATGCATGAATAGCTCAAAAGACTGAAAAACCATCCCTATTTCTGAGCGAATCTCGTTGATATCGGTTGATGGAGAGTTGATTTGCACATCTTCTAGAAAAATCTCACCTTCAGTTGGCTCGATTAATCTATTTATGCATCTCAAAACTGTGGATTTACCGCTGCCAGAGGAACCAATTATCACAACAACCTGTTTTGGTAAGACATCAAAACTTACTCCTTTAACAGCATGGACTCCACCAGTGTATATCTTCTCCAAATTCTTAACACTAATTAGAGGTGATTCATCATCTGACATCAATCATTACCTCCTAAACCCAATCCTGGAATCTTGAGACGTTTTTCAACATATTTCAGGATATTTGCCAGAGTGTAAGTTATGACAAAGTAAAACATTAGAACTAAACCCCAGGTCCAGAAGGTCTCAAAAGTTAAGGATATCAATAATTTACCTCTTCGAGTTATCTCTCCGAATCCAATTGCTGAGGCAAGCGCTGAATTCAGAACCAAATTAACTGTTTCATTACCTAGTGGAGGTATCACAATCCTAATTGCTTGCGGAAGTACCACATATCTCATTGTCTGAATATAGGTCAATCCAATACTCCTACCTGCTTCCATCTGACCTGATGGAATGGCCTGAATACCGCTTCGAATTATCTCAGTTTGGTAAGCTCCTGAATTTAAACCTAGAGCCACTACTGCACTCCCGTATGCTCTCTCAAGAGCCTTTTCTGGACCCAGAATACTCTCGAAAGTAAGATCTATTCCAATTTCTGCTAGACCAAAATATATGAAAAAGAATTGGACTAAAAGAGGCGTGTTACGGAATATATCTGTATAAATCGTTGCAAAGAAACTCAAAGGATTGAAATTAAAATAATTCCATGTCCCATCCTTTCTTGGTAGCGATAATGGAATCTGGATATTAAGTTGTGATGTCTTGAAAACTGCTAGAGTAACTCCAATTGTAAAACCCATTAGTATTGCTAAGACAATTATTTTCAAGGTATTGTACATACCCTCTTTAAGATACGGAAATGCATAATCTGCATATTCCCAAAATGTATCATATGTTGTTGCAGTGTCTAAGACTCTAGGATCCTGTCCTTCACGATCTGTATACATTGCAGTGCCCTCTTCTCCAACTGCAAATCCAGA
>CAYSOH010000217.1:0-1512 GCA_964432625.1 uncultured archaeon | reverse complement strand
GACTGACCAGAATCAACTATCTGGTTTTGACATATGATATATTCTCTTCCATTGTACTGAAGATATTTTATGTCTAAAACCTGAGTATAAGGGTCATTATACCAAGCCGTAACAGTAGTATTAGTAGGATCTGTAACATCTGTTATGTGAAAACCTTTCCAACCTGCTTGATATGCATAGGTCTTATTGTCTTTTGGAGATAGTGCAACTTGAACCTCAGCGTTTCCTGGTTTAGTTAAAGGATTATAACTCATAAATTCGACATTATCTGTCCAGAACTGGTGTTGAGAAGCATTTCTATGGTCATGTCCTTCATCCTGAATAAGTGGATCGACCATACTATCCAAGGCCGCTTCATCTGTAGAATCACTGCTAGTTGACCAATAATATGACACGGCCGTCACGGAGCTAATGACCAATAATACTGCCAGAGCAAGCTCTTTGGTCTGCATTATCCTAGCAATATCAGCGCTTATTTATAGAGTATCTTATCTTCAAAAGCATGCAGTTGGGACGCGCTTATGTCTTGGCAATCATTCTTCTTATTGCTGGTTCAGTATTGGTAAGTTCAGAAGCTTCTGCCCATTCTGGAGGAATGTTCACACTTATACTGAAAGAAATAAGGGACCCTGAAACAAATGAAACAACCAATGTAATCGATCCAGCCAATGCAACCATGATAGTGAATGATACTGCTCGTTGGATTAATACAGATGATGCTGATAATGTAACACACAGAATTCTAGTTGATTCTAACTCAGACGGTATTTATGACGGAGAAGGTGATTGGGATTCTGGAAACTTAACAGATTCTTGTGAATATATTAATGGAACAAAAATTGATCAAAATTGTAATCACTATTTTGACATACCATTCAATGAAACTTATCTGAATATGAGCCAGAAAGACATTGTTGGGAAATATGCCTACGTAGATGTTGTTTTTAATGGAAATTCGGGGGAAACAAGAAAAATGTATGGGAATATAACTATCAATCCTGATGAAGAACATATGGCTCCTGGTTTCCAGCAGAACAATGTTGAAGTAAATGATGATGAAGAAAGCAGCAAACCTACATGGTTACTAGCTATTGCTGGAATCTCAGGAATAGGTGCTGGAATTTTAGGTATCATGATTGTATTTGGCAATAAGGATGAAAATTAAACAAAATCAGGATATTCTCAAAAGTGTAATGCTAACGCTGATTTCAGTTGTGATTCTAACTAGCGTATACTATCTTAATCTTCCTGAAAAAACGAATGGGACTACTGTGGAAAATAGTGAATATCTGAAAAGTGAAATATGCTATTATACTCTTCAAGGAGTCAAATCTGATTATCACTACCATCTTCAATTAAACATTACAATTAATGGTGAAAAAATTGAGATACCTACAAATATTGGATTTGAAAAAGATGAAAATGGGGAAACTTTGTTTTTACATCCCATTCATACTTATGACAACAGCGGAAGAGTGCATGTTGAAACAACCAAGGATGCCACAGCTAAGT
>CAYSOH010000216.1:0-1564 GCA_964432625.1 uncultured archaeon | reverse complement strand
ACACCTTCAGAATCTACCTTTTCAGTATGATGCAATTTTAAGCCAAAAGCTTCCCAGACAGGAAGTCTCTCTTCAATGGAGTCTACAGCAATACCAATATGTTTAATTTTCATTTTTTCTTCTGAAAGCGATTATCGCCATTACACAAATTGATCCAAAGAAAGATATTGATGACAATAATCCTTCCTCAGGTTCATATTCTTCAGCTTCATCGAAAGTAGCTATACACGAATCGTCTACAGTATCTTTATTCTCATCCGTTATCTCAGCAGGACAAAAATTTTCCTGATTTTGTAGCGTAGCATCTTCGGAGTACACCCCCCCTACACAACTGCCAGTTCCAACAACGAAATCCAAGTATGCACTTGCTAGAACGGTTGCATTCTCCCCATTCGAATTGAGGTCGTCACGTTCATAGAGTGAGGCATTGATGAAATAACATTCTCTCTGTAGTGAAACTGTGTAATTGTATTGGTCACCATTTCCTTCGATATCATCCCACCACCAATCTGCGCCCCCCCATTCATCGTCATCAATCAGTTTGATGAGAATCACGGCAGTATAATTCACATCTAGCTGAAGGTCGCTGACCTCAACTTGGTAACTGTAATTCCATTCCCACTCTTTGTGCGGAGGCGTGTCAACCAGAGTCACATGGTTCACCATGATAGTTTCATCACCTCCACCACTATCTGCCTGAACAACAGTAATTGTTGCAGTCATTGAACTATGGTAGTCACATTTGTATTCGTATGTTCCAACTTCAGTAAAAGTAAAAGACCAAGTTCCTCCACTTGCAATGTTACCCGAATCAAATGAAGCTGGCCCATCAGTACTGGTTGCAGTATGCCCCATTCCATCATTATTTGTCCAAGTAACAGTATCGCCCACATTGATGGTTAAATCTTCAGGATTAAATTTCATATCATCCGTAATAGAAATATCATAATTTTCAGCAGAGACAGAAGACATCATAGCCAAGATCACAGACATCACAAGAAAAATTGCTAAAACAAAAAATTGCATTTTGTTTCTATATATTATTTCTAACACGAATCGTATTTCGAATCTTAGTATATAAAATGCAAAGGATGGTGCTCCCGCCGGGATTTGAACCCGGGTATTCGGCTCGAGAGGCCGAGATGATGGGCCGGACTACACCACGGGAGCTGAAAATGCCTCTCTAACGTTCAACTTAAGAATTTTCATCAAGCCATTTTGCAGTATCAGCAATGGCTTTTCGACTTGTAAATTGAGGATCCCATCCGTGAGACTTCATTTTCTTGATATCAAGTCTCATCTTCTTTACATCACCTTTCCATCCTCTTCCACCATCAACACCGCCTGTGAATTTGTATTCAACACCCTTCAATTTCATGGCTTTACAGACTTCATTTGCCAGCGTCTCAACATCGATTGAATCTTTGGACCCCACGTTCAAAGCCACAAATTCCCCTGGCTTACACAATTCACGAGGAGCTTTGGCTAACATAGCCGATATACAATCTCCAACGTGGAAGTATGATTTGTTCTGTTTACCGTCCCCCAGAATTTCAAGTTCTTT
>CAYSOH010000215.1:0-1565 GCA_964432625.1 uncultured archaeon | reverse complement strand
TCAGGAATTATGGTGGAAAAGATGGAACTGTAAGCACGGTGTTATACGCATCAGGATCTATGGTAGGTAGTGAAACAACCGAAATACAATCTAATCAGGAAAAAGATGTTTATTTTGTTTGGACGCCATCTGAAGTGGGGTCTGTTTATCTCTCTGCACAAACTGACTATGATGATAATACTATTGGAAAGAATGCTTACGTACAGGATATCGAAGAGGAGAATAAGGTTCCAATAGCAGTGGGGTCAATATCCGTTAATGGTGTACCAGCTAGCAGCTCAATGGCTGCCAGTGTAGAAACTGGAGATACTGTTTCATTCAGTGGGGATAATTCATACGATTCGGATGGGTCTATTGTAAAATATGAATGGATTATATTAGGTGATAATGGAGAAATAAAATTTAATCAAGAAAATTTCAATTATATTTTCAATGAAGAAGGTACATATGGCATAACTTTGACCGTTACGGATGATAAAGACGATATGAGTTCTTGGGAAGGTAATGTCATAGTAAGTGAGAAAGAGATTTTAGCCAGTGGTGGAGATAATGAAGAAAGTAATTTACTCCTTTATGGTGGTGGAACGGCAATAATTCTTGGGTTACTAGGTGTAATTGGACTAAGATACTTTAGAAGTGATGATGAAGATGATTTCTTCGACTTTGAGGACGCGGGACCTGTAAATTTAGCGTGTCCGAGCTGTGGCGGAGTTATTGCCATAACCACAGATCAAAGGCCTATTCAGGTAGCATGCCCTATGTGTCAAAGCCAATTTGTCATTAGGGAATAATCAGGCGTTAATTCCAACTGCTTCTGATATATTATCAAATCCTGCTTGTCTGACACGCTTGTTGAGACCAGTAATAATGCTCCTAGCTATACCTGGACCTTCAAAGACTAAACCTGTGTAAAGTTGAATCAAAGAAGCTCCTGCAGTTATCTTCTCCCAAGCATCCTCATCGTTGAAGATACCTCCGACTCCAATGATTGGGATTTTACCATCTGTCATGCGATATATCTTACGTATTACTTCTGTGCTTGTAGCTTTCAATGGAATTCCACTAAGTCCCCCTTCCTGATTATAAACCATCTTACATTTTGAATTTGTTGTGTCCGGTCTTTCAGTAGTAGTATTCGTAGCTATTATGCCTTGTAAATTGTGTTTAGGAATCAAATCCAGTATAGATTCTATTTGTTGATCATCCAACTCCGGTGCTATCTTTACTAGGAGTGGTTTTGGTTCAATTCCATCCTTTTTGGAACACTCAGTATTTGTTTTTTGACACTCTTTTAGAATCGAATCAAGATGCTTTTGCTCCTGTAGGTCTCGAAGACCTTGCGTATTTGGTGAACTGACGTTTATAACAAAGAAATCTGCATGATTCCATAATATCTTCATAGAACCTGCATAATCATTGGGTGCCTCATCAAGTGGTGTGACCTTAGACTTACCAAGATTTACTCCCACTGGAGTTCCCGGCCACAGACCTCTATCTTTCCAAGTCTGTAACTTGTCGTGTACTAACTCAGCGCCTATATTGTTGAAACCCATGCGATTGACAAG
>CAYSOH010000214.1:0-1571 GCA_964432625.1 uncultured archaeon | reverse complement strand
TACCAACGAGAACCAGAACCAGGAGACCTCTCCTGTCTTGGCCTAGCTTCATTAACAGTGAGAGTTCTGCCTCCCACTTCTTTACCATTTAGGTCTTCAATTGCAGCTTTGGCCTCATCATCTGTTGGCATTTCAACAAACGCAAATCCTCTTGATCTTCCTGTGTCTCTATCTCTAACTATATACGTCTCTTCTACCTCACCATGTGGTTCAAAAGTATCTCTCAACTCCTGTTCAGTAGCTTGATAGGAAAGATTCCCTACATATATCCTCAAAACAATGTCCTCCTAAAATCTTAACAAGTCCTATTGGCGAAAAAGTGAGTTCTTACTAACCAATGCTAGAAGGGCAATCTCAAACTACCAATCAAAGCGCAAAGGAGAATCTGAACAATCCGATACGGATCCAACACGATACCACCTCGAACGATTATACCATAGTATATCAGAATTGAATCTAGTCAATAGAAAATCCCGAATATCTCTAGAGAAACAATGCAAGAATTGTGATTATTCCCGTGGCCCCCATATTGCCGATCCCAAACGCACAAGAGTTGCACCTTCTTCTATAGCCACTTCAAAATCATTTGTCATACCCATGGACAATCCAACTTGCTCAACCTGGATAGACGTATTTTTGCCTATTGAGTCTCTTAAACTTCTAAGCTGTTGAAAATACGACCTGCTATTCTCCGGATCGACACTGTGAGGCGGTACTGTCATTAAGCCAGTTAGCTCTATATTCGGCTTAGCAATTATGAATTCTACAACTTCATCAAATTCCCGAAGGTTTATACCTGTCTTTGTATCTTCTCCAGAAAGGTTAATCTCTAGGTAAATCTTAGTAATCTTTTTCATTTCTCCTGCAACCACATCTATTCTATCAGCCAACTTTGCACTATCCACTGATTGAATAACATCAAACATTTGGACTGCTCGCCTTACTTTATTAGATTGCAAAGGCCCTATCAGTTGTAAACTCTTTAATCCATGTGGTAGGTCAGTAACGTCGAATTTACTTTCAGCTTCTTGCACCCTGTTTTCACCCAAGTGATCCAACCCCAAGTTAACAGCATCGAGAATCCTCTGATAGCTGACCTGCTTACAAGCACCTAATAGAACAACACTTGATTCTGATCTGCCGGATTTATCCAATGAATATTTAATCTTTTCTCTAATCTGATAAAGCCTAGTTTCGATATCAATGTCAACCATAAATCGTCTACCTTAAGTTAATGTTCGGAAATATTCTATACATGCAATTTAGGGTACTAAGAGCAGCTTGCCTGTAGTCAATCGCCCTTCCAATTGCTCATGTGCCAGAGCAGCATCCGCTAATGGCAATTTATTATGTATGCGGACTTTCAACTCCCCTTCGTTCACAGCATTCAGTACCTCACTAGCACGATTCTCCAATTCTTCTCTATTATCTATATATGATGTCAAAGTCGGTCGAGTCAAAAACAACGACTTACTATTCAGCAACATGGGAGATATAGGAGGAACTAAACCACTTGACTGTCCATAAAGAACCATATAACCCCTTGTAGCAAGACAACCAATACTTTTATC
>CAYSOH010000213.1:0-1584 GCA_964432625.1 uncultured archaeon | reverse complement strand
GGAGTAGCTGATAACAATGCTCTAGTATATGGATGTTGTGGATTTGTAAATAATTCTTCCGTGTCTGCTTCTTCAACTACTTTACCCAAATACATAACTGCCAAACGATCACACATATATTCTATAACAGACAAATCATGAGAAATAAAAACATATGTCAACTTGTATCTTTTTTGTAAATCGTTTAACAAATTAAGAATTTGAGCTTGAACAGACACATCTAAAGCAGATGTAGGTTCATCTAAAACTAATATTTTTGGTTCTAAAGCAAGAGCCCTTGCAATTACTATCCTTTGCCTTTGGCCACCTGAAAACTCGTGTGGATATCTATACAGATGTTCCTCACCAAGACCAACATTGTTCAGTAATTCAATAACTCTATCACGCATATTCTCTGTTTTACCATGAATTACTAATGGCTCACTTACAATATCTTTAATCAACATTCGAGGATTTAGAGCACCCATCGGGTCTTGGAAAACAACTCCAATTTGTCTGCGGAAACTGCGTAACTCTTCATTTGTCAATTCTTCTAAATTATTACTCAAGAATTGATTTTGCGTAATTTCGTCTGATAGAACCACTGAACCTGATGTTGGTTCAACTAGTCTAAGCAAAGTACGCATCAAAGTCGTCTTACCACATCCACTTTCTCCAACTATTCCAAAAGTTTTTCCTCCCTCAATTTCTAAATCAACACCATCCAAAGCTTTGACCAAGGCGATATCAGTTCCCCAAACATTCTTTACAGGAAAATGTTTCCTTAAGCCTTCAATGGATAGGATTTTATTGCTCATATTGAACCCATCTCCCCTACATCCGGTACTTTCAACCTTTCCTTACCACCTTTTGGAATTGCATTCAATAATGCTCTAGTGTATTTGTGTTTAGGATGTCTAAATATCCTTTCAACTGTATTTTCTTCAACAATCTTACCCTTATACATTACTGCAACTTTTTCACATGTTTCGGCAACAACTCCTAAATCATGCGTTATCAAAAGAACTGACATGTTTTCTTCCTTTTGAATGTCTTTTATCAATTGAAGTATTTGTGCTTGAATTGTAACATCTAATGCAGTAGTTGGTTCATCTGCAATAAGCATCTTTGCCTTTCCTGCCAAAGCCATTGCAATCATCACTCTTTGTTGCATACCGCCACTCAATTCATGTGGATATGACTGAGCAATTTGCTTGGGATTAGGCAGTTTAACTCGTGATAAAGCATCTATGACCATTAAGTCAAGGGCTGAGTCAGGGATATCCTTCTGTAAATAGTCTCTTAAGAACATCATTCCAACCACAAATAAGAATGGAAGACTGAATGTAAACTGTCCAAGCATTATGAAAAGAGAAATAAATGAAATACAAAAGGCCATAATTGTAAATTCGACACCAGGAGAAGCTTTCCATTTTTCACTTTTGTAAACTGGTATTTCTTTCTCTGAAGCTAGTTCCTTAATTTTAGAATCTTGATGAAGAACCAAAATTTCTCCTATTTGCTCATTTACAGTCATCACTGGATTTAATGCCGATAAAGGATCCTGGAAAATTATGCCTATTTCTCCACCTCTTATCTGCCTCA
>CAYSOH010000212.1:0-1635 GCA_964432625.1 uncultured archaeon | reverse complement strand
TCATCTCCAATGCTTTCTCATGTAAATTCTTGAATGAAGATGCAAAATCGCTCCATACTAAAGCTGGGTTTTGACTTCCTGTTTCTATCTTGTCTAAATCCAATTCCATTCTAGATGTGAAAGATGTTGAGAATAAGCCCTCTTTATCTCCTCCAGAATTGTAGAAGGGCGTGACTTCATCCCACAATAGTGCACCTTGTTCCGTTGGTTTAAGACGGCCTTTTGTATCGCTACAATATTTTCTATCAATCAATTTCTTTATTGTCGCTGCATAAGTAGAAGGTCGACCGATACCCTCTGACTTCATTAGCGCGACTAAACCGTGTTGGGTGTAACGATTTGGTGGTTTGGTCTGATCCTCAATCAAATTGGGATTATCGTCTTTGTTATCCAAAGTAATTGAGGACCCCTCAGTGATTTCAGGTGAAGGGGGTGAAGTAGTCGGAGGTTTATCTAAGCCTTCAAATGCTAATTCCCACCCTGCTTTGACACGCCATTTTGTATCTCCTTCAAGAACCTTATCAAAAGTCTCTAATTTAGCTTCAATTTTCATACTTGTCCATTCAGATTCGCACATCTGACTAGCAATAAACCTAGACCAGATAAGACAATAAAGGCGAGATTGTGAATCATCTAATCCCTTTGGAATCTCTACGGTTGGATTAGTAGGTCTTATTGCTTCGTGTGCATCCTGTACCGAACCCTTCTGCTTTCCTCCTCCAATACCTCGGCCGATTAACTCCTCCCCCCAATTAGTTGTTATTTTCTCTTTTGCTTTTTGCCGAGACAAGGCACTAGTTCTTGTTGAATCTGTTCTCATATAAGTTATGTGCCCAGCTTCGTAGAGACCCTGTGCAGCCCGCATGGTGTTACTTGGCCTCCAATTAAAACGTCGTCCAGCAGATTGAAGCATTGTATCTGTTGTAAACGGTGCCTTGGCATTACGTTTGTAACTATTCAATTTGACTTTAGAAACCAATAATCTACCCTCAAGTTTGAGATACTCATACGCCTTGTTGGCTAAACTAGAATCGTTAGTTCTATGTGCATTGAATTTTCCTTTTTCATTTCTCCAAGCTGATGAATCATCTTTCTCATGAAATCTTACTCTAAAATCTATGCCTGATGCAAAGGCTTGTACTGCCCAATAGGGAGTTGGAATGAATTCAATTATCTCTTTTTCACGATTTACAACAAATCCCAATGTTGGAGTCTGGACTCGGCCCATTGAACTAAGATTCCAAGACCTAGCAAATCTAGAAGTTCGGTAACCGATAAGGCGGTCCATGAACCGGCGAACTTTAGCAGCATCTACTAGATTCATGTCTACCATACCAGCTTCTTCCAACGACGCATGAATTGCTGATTCAGTAATTTCATTGAATGTTATTCTCTGAACTTCTCCAAATTCAGACAAAATTTCACTGAGACGCCAAGCAATGAATTCCCCTTCGCGATCTGGATCAGTAGCTAAGAGAACACGATTAACCTTCTTACGCTTACTATCTGAGATAATTCTTCCAATATTTCTCTCAGCTCTTGCAGTCCAATCCCAAGGAGGATCAGGAAGTTCAGTTTCAGTATGGCTCCACAATGCTTTACTGCCATCCTTTCCCTTTGTAGGTAAATCCTGAA
>CAYSOH010000211.1:0-1641 GCA_964432625.1 uncultured archaeon | reverse complement strand
AGAATTTATGCAGAGCAAAGCGATGGTGAAGTAAGTATAGGAATAACTAACACCGGAAACGGTAATGATTACTTCAAATTAACCAAAGAGTTAGATGAGGGATTGACGCTCTACCTTACGGAAACTTATTTTGAATTGGAAGCATTCGAGACTATAACTGTGAAAGGTGCAGGCATAGAAACTAGCATGCAAACTCAGAAAGCTAAATTCAAGGTTCAGAGCACGAGTAATGAGAATATAACCGCTGAAGTTTTATTAGATGTCACATCTCCACAAGTTCAGAATGGGGAAAGTAACTGGATAATTTCCATATTCCTAGCATTATCTGCAATGGTTGCTATGACTTATTTCATATACCAAAGGAGAATCCAATAGTCCATACAATGTTTTTTAGAGTAACAAGTACTAACAGATTAATGAGAAGTATATTGGCTGTAATTATATTGGTGATTACGACGCTAACGCCTGGGATTTCTATTGCTGAAAATAAACTGGAATTCAATATTACTTATTTTGACCAGAATGCAAACGGCCTAGACGACAGAATGGAAAACCTGATTTATGATGGGAGAAAGGTGGGAGTCATATTAGTTATTGAGGAAAGACCAAACCAAAAACACTTTGATGAAATTGAAAGCCTAGGCCTGACTATAGATCATGTTTACAAGTACATTAATGCAATAAGGATAGATGAAGTACCAGCGTCTAAGGCCCATAAGTTAACGGAAATCTCAGAACTCAAACTAGTTGAATGGCAGGCACCAGTTTATCCTTTCTTAGACACTTCTGTCAGAGCCATAAAAGTTAGAGACTCCTCTGAATACAGCCCAGTAGTATGGGATAAGGAATTCTATGGTGAGGGAATCAATATTGCAATTTTGGATACTGGAGTCGATAATGAACACGAAACGTTTGGTGATTATGAAGACCAAGGAGTTAGAAGATTCATTGCAGGGATAGATTGTGATGGAGGATGTCCTACTGAGAATGGAGATTACAAATTTACCACAGAAGAAGACAGTAACGAGGATCCTGATGATTTCAACGGGCATGGAACGCATACTGCTTCTACTTCATTGGGCACAGGTGGAGATGATGACGAAGATGGAGATGGTGAGCCTGATTACATAGGAGTTGCACCAGCTGCAAGGTTAATTGATGTGAAAGTAATGGCAGACTGGGGTTCTGGATCGAGCGCAGACATAAATGAGGCAATAGAAGCATGTATAGAGAATGTAGACACTGACTGGGAAAACGACGGGGAAAAAAACAATGGCGTTCATGTGATGTCAATGTCACTGGGAACTTCTGGAGGAAGTGATGGATCTGATACACAATCTCAACTTGTAAACCAAGCAAATGCAGCAGGAATTGTTGTGGCGATAGCAATGGGGAATGATGGGGAGAATGAAGTTCCTTCACCAGCAGCAGCCGACTGGAGTGTGGCTGTTGGAGCTATGGAAAATGAAGAAAATGTTAACAGAGATGATGATGATTTAGCTAGCTACAGTAATTATGGACCAAGGGATGACGATGGTGATGATGATAGGTGGGATGAACTGAAACCATCTGTTGTAGCACCAGGTAGCGACATAACTGCAGCTTTGGGACATAGTAATATCCCTGGTTTCACAAGCAGTG
>CAYSOH010000210.1:0-1661 GCA_964432625.1 uncultured archaeon | reverse complement strand
ATTTTCTAGCATATCATCACTCATTCTCTCAAGATCATAACTTGGTTTCCAACCCCATTCTTCACTTGCTGCGGAATCGTCAATCGAATCAGGCCATGAGTCAGCTATGTTCTGTCTAGAATCTGGCTTAAAAGTACACTCAAATCCAGGCATTCTGGCACTTACACAATCTGCAAGTTCTTGTGCTGTAAAGCTCATTCCTGAAAAATTAAAGTCAGAATGATGTTTTAGATTCTCTAAAGGAGCATCCATCAGGTCTAAAGTCCCCTTTATTGCATCAGGCATATACATCATAGGCAGTTTAGTATCAGCTCCAACAAAGCATTCGTATTTATTTTGTAGAACTGCTTCATAATATATTTCTACTGCGTAATCAGTTGTTCCTCCAGTTGGTCTGGTTTGCCAACTTATCAAACCAGGATAACGAATTCCTCTAACATCTACACCATATTTGTGGAAATAGTAGTCACAAAGTAATTCTCCTGCAACTTTTGTGACTCCATACATTGTAGTAGGTTTTAGTACAGTTTCTTGAGGAGTATTCTCAAGCGGTGTTCCAGGACCAAAGACAGCAATAGAACTTGGGCAGAAAAGTCTCTGACCACGTTCTTTGGCCACTTCTAGAACGTTGTACAGTCCATTCAAGTTAACATCATAACACAACTGAGGATTGGATTCGCCAGTTCCAGATAGAATGGCTGCCAAGTGATAAACGGTGTCTATCTGATAATCATCTACAATTTTTTGGTACCCTTCTACATCAGTAACATCACCCATTACACATGGCCCACCTTCAGCTATGTTCTTGGGCATGGGTGTTTTGCGTCCCATAGCCACAACATTTTGATTTCCGAATCTCTCCCTTAATGTAGTAGTTAAATCCGTTCCAATTTGCCCAGCGGCACCAGTAACAAGAATATTTTTTTGTTCTGAAGTAGGCATGCCATATTAGTTACACGCCATTATTTTATATTGATTCCCAAAGAGTCATTAAATGCGTGTTTCATGGGATATTATGCGTGATGGTCTTCCAATCATAATTGTTAATCTGAAAACGTACGAACAAGGTTACGGTGCAGACGGATTTGAGCTATGTAAGATAATGGAAGAGATATCTATAGAACATAATGTAAACTTAGCAGCTGCAGTTTCAGCTATTGATTTAGTTGACTACAGTGATAATCTAAAAATCCCCATATTTGCACAGCATGTAGATGGAGTAAATTACGGTTCACATACTGGATCTATATTGCCTGAAGCCGTCAGATATTCAGGTGCAGTTGGCACATTGGTAAATCACGCAGAATGTCAAATGAATTGGGATGATATTGAGGCTACAGTAAGTCGTTGTAGAGAACTTGGTCTTTTGACAGTACTTTGTACGGCAGATGCTAAGGCAACGGAAAAAGGAGCCCATCTTAATCCCGATATGATTGCGGTTGAACCACCTGAATTGATAGGAGGGGACATCTCTGTTTCAACAGCAAAACCAGAAGTCATTGCTGATTCTGTTTCTATTGTCGGTGCAATAAATTCAGATATTTCAGTCCTTTGCGGGGCTGGTGTTAAAAATCAAGAAGACGTATCCAAAGCCTTGTCACTTGGTTCGAAAGGAATACTGCTTGCATCAGGCGTTGTTAAGTCATCACAACCTCGTGAAG
>CAYSOH010000209.1:0-1662 GCA_964432625.1 uncultured archaeon | reverse complement strand
CGGAGGCATATTGTTACTGAGGAGGGCTGGCTTTAAATCCCAACCACTGTGCGCGAATAATGGCGACCTCCCGCAAGGTAGCACTGCTTTTCGCGGTTGAAAATATCAATGCGATAATTGGCTGGATTGCACTACTGTTTGTTGCGAGGAAGATGGGAGCCTCAGCTCTCGGGGAGTTTAGCTATGCACTTAGCTTAGTCGGTGGCTTCACATTTTTGGCATTTTTTGGCTTCAGAATGGCCCATGTCAAGAGAATCAGTGAGGGTCTTGATCTTGGTAAATGTATAGGTACTTTTCTTTCGATAAGAATTGTTCTGATATCTTTCATGTTGTTGGTGTTTGCATCATCCTATTGGGTGTGGACGAGTTACCTTGGCAAAGAACTCTATGATATTCAGACACCTGGCCTTTTACTCACAGTTATCTTGTATTACATATTATTCCTGTTCTTAGGGGTGATGACAGCAACTTTTAGTGGCTTGAAACAAAGCGCACGCATAGCCATACCTAACGTTATTGGGACGTCACTCCGTTCAATTCTGTTCATAGCTACTGCATTCATGGGTTGGGGAGTTATTTGGCTTGCTCGTTCTTATCTTGTTGGAGTTTTGGTAATCATACTCATTTCAATTTGGTATTTCCGTGACTATCCCATATCTAGGCCAGATAAGGAAATCTTCCGTTCTTACAAATCATATGCATTCCCTGTGGCTGCAGCATCAATCTTTGTCATCTTCAAACAGCACTTTGATAAGATATTCATAGGAATATTCTTCAGTACATATCAAGTTGGCCTCTATTTCGCAGTACAACGGATTGCACTTTTCATAGGTACGTTTGCTTTAGCGATAGAGGAAATGCTTCTTCCTGCAGTATCAAAGCTTCATTCTATCAAAAAGAACAAGGCAGTTCAATCGCTCGTGTATGATACAGAAAAGTACATTTCAATGGTTTGTATTCCAATAGTAGTGATGACTGTTGTTTGGTCTAGTGAGATAATAGAAGTATTCATCAGTCGTGAGTTCCTTCCAGCAAGTAAAATACTACAGCTACTAGCTCTTGCCGCTTTAATCAGAGTCGTTAACAGGCCATGGTCAATTGCACTTAGAGGTTCGGATAGGCCAGACCTTGCATCGATTGCAAATATTCTTTCCGCATCCCTCAGCATTATTCTAATGTTGATTTTAGTTCCTAAGCAAATACCACATATTGGATTGTACGATCTGCCAGGTCTAGGTGGCGAAGGAGCAGCTATTTCTGTACTTGCATCTGAAATATTTGTAGGTATTTCTCTTAGAATATTCTGCTACATTTATCTGGACATGTCACCGAGATTCAATTTCTTTTTACAATTATTTGTAGCAATCTTAGTTGGCGTTCTGATGTGGCAGATTCAGATTAATATAGTTGTTGATAGATGGTATGAATTATTTCTATTCTCAGCACTTGGTGGTTTCTTATTCCTTTCAGTCTTGGCAGTACTTGGCGGTTTTACCTACAAAGATTTCCGCTTTTATTGGGAAGTAGTAAACCCTAGAGAAATGACTAATTATTTGAAGGGAGAATTGAAGAGAAATTAATGATTTTCACGATTGTAATCTTGTTGCTTTTGATAATTGCAGTTATAGTGTTATTCGCATATCAGAAGATATACAATCCGGG
>CAYSOH010000208.1:0-1682 GCA_964432625.1 uncultured archaeon | reverse complement strand
GAATGATCTGGAACAATGATTTCATCATCTGGTTGTAAATCCAATGCTTTCAGAACTGTGTTCACACCAGAAGTAGCATTTGTCACAAATGCCATGCCCTCTGAATCTGCATTTATGAAATCCGAAAGAATGTTCAATGCTTCGGACCACAAGTCCTTGGATTCGGTCTCCATAAATTTTACTGGATCGCTCTCCAGTTTCTGCCTCAATTGGATTTGGTAATCGAGAATTTCTTGAGGGCAAGCTCCAAATGAACCGTGGTTCAGAAAAATTGTGTTTGGATCTAAAGACCAGTGCTTTGATAGTGTGCTACGTTTTGGATGAGGCATATCAGCGCATTTTTGTGAATCTTCTCATTACGCCCTTGATTTTATCTCGAGAATCTTCGTCAATAAATCCTTCTTCAATCTTTGAATCAAGATATTCTACAGCAGTGTCTATGGATTCACGCGCTCCTTTAGCTGTTAAAGATGCAAGAAAAGGCTCGGCCTCCTTTTCGGAAACTCCCGATTCCAATACTATCTCTTTCAAAAAGAAAAGAAGTTCTGTTCGACGACCTTCATTCAGCATCGCCTTTGGTTTGTTCTTTTTCTGTGGTTTCTTGATTTTTCTTTGGGGAGGTTGGGCCTTGTTAGGTCCTCGGCGCCTGTGTCTCCCTCTCCTCGCCAGAGTTAATCGCCTCCCATTTTCTTAATGGCGGCTTCTATATCTTCTTTTGACATTTCATCACGATTGAAATATTTCTTGTTACCTGTATCGCGCTTTAATTTCATAAGTACACTCCAGCGACTTGGTGGACCTCTACTGCGGCCACCTCCTCTAAAATCTCTCCCCATCCTAGGCATTTCATATTCAAGATCTGAGAGATTTACGCTTTCTTTGATGTTTTCAAGTTGAGTTTTGGATTCTTTCATGCTTCCATGTTTTCCCAAACTTATTCGCATGTGTCCGCGTACTAAATTGGCTCGTGCATCTTTGAGATCAATGGTCATACCATCATTAACAATCTCACATTCATCGTTCCAGAAACTCATTATTACTGTTCCTGTTTCGTCTCCAACTAGGCCTTCACAAATCATCGTACCGTTATCCATAGCACGTGGTTCTTCCAAACTTAAAATCTTGACCGGCATATTGACGCGGCCAGTTCTAGGGGTCAATTCATCTACTTTCAAATTATCTACCTATCTTTCGGACAAGGCAGTCTATTATAATGCTTGCTAAGGCACCTAATAACCCATAATAGTCTAATATCCAATTAGGGGAAAAGGGAGAAATGGGCATAAGTATATATACCCTGACTGGTAGTAATGGATAGATTCGAACTTGTCAGCGAATCGAAAAAAATAAAGGACTACGAACATGAACACGAACGAAACTGATTTTGAAACACATGTCGATGATATAGTGAAGGCTATAGGAGACAAGCTAGAACGCAACGTAATCGTTTCTGAATTGAAACGCTACGTGGAGGAGTATGGAATTGATCTTGCCACAGCCAAAGAATCCATAGTTAGAAAACACTACGGCAACCCAAATGCATTGCAGATGGGGGCAGAGAAACTGTTAGCTCAAATTGGACCTAGTGAAAACAATATCCAATTCAAAGCAAAAATTGTTTCCGTATTTCGCAAAGAAATAACTACTAAAGAAGGTGCTCAGAAAGTCCTTTTTGAAGGTGA
>CAYSOH010000207.1:0-1683 GCA_964432625.1 uncultured archaeon | reverse complement strand
CGGCAGTTCCATTGCCAAGAGCCGGTGCACCATTAATCCAATCATCAAATTCCCCAGTCTGAGGAGTGACCTCTGTCTTGTATGAAGTTACTGGAACATCAGTATAGCCCTCTTCGACTATTGTTGTAATCCCTTTGTATTCAACATTTATTGAGTACAACTTCCCAACAGAGGATTTGGCATCCGAATACAAGTTCATTTCAAATTTTAAAGGTAAACTAGATTTTTCTGACATATAAAAGTGAAAGGAATATTGATATTGATATTCATATCCAAATCCGATAGTTCCAACATATGATGTTTCTATTTTCAAAAGTGCAGTCTGTTCATCATTTATCTTTCCTCCATCTTCCACTTTCCAATTGAATTGAATTCCGCCTTCATTCAAAACGCCACTATTTCCCTCAGTTAGGGTCTTGCCTATGTAAGATCCTCCATGTGGCAACAGTCCAGTATCACTTTCTCTAGGCACCCAATCTGTTGCACTCTGCCAATACCACCGGTCACCAGTTAATGTATCTGAGTATGAGGCATTAGATTCGATTTCGGTTCTTACAATTTCCAGCGATGCTATATCAATGAATTGGTATTGATGCGTGGTTATCTGACCATTCTCAAGTTTTGTAGGATTCTCACCTTCTTCAGTAATAGTCCCATCAATATCAACAAGGGTTTGCTCTATGTATTTCTTGAATACACTACGCATATCTCCATATCCATCCATTGCCTGAGTGCTTGGGGCCTTGATGCCAGCCTTCATTTCGCCTCTAAAGCTAATGTCCAGTTCGTTTATGACTACATCATTATCAATGAAGCCAAGAGGTATTGGAACATCCACGGTACTTTCAAAATTTATGGCCCCTTGTATGCTATAGGCTGCATATTCTTCATATTTTTCATTGGGAACGTCTACAACGATTTTTTGTTCATTTAGTATCAATACCAGTGCACCAGTCAGAAGAAGTATTGTGACAGTACCAACTATCCCAACTGTCCTGATGCTTGTTCCTTCTCTCTCTCCAATAAGTGGAGGTAGCCAGTTTTCATCATCTATAGGGGCCTTAGAATCATCTATTTTTTCTAAGTCTATCTCTCCATCTTTGTCAGATTCAGGTGAAGGGGCAGACAAATCAAGTGTATCATCCTCTTCTACTACATCATTCTCTGAATTTTTAGCAGATTTGCCTGTTTTCCAGAGCTCTTTATCTGCGCTCACAATTCTTACGAATAGCTATTCTATTTTAGGTTAGTGCTAAGGAGATACAATAAGTTTAAGATTTAATTATCGCTACTAAGAAAGCTATAATTCCTATAATTCCACCTAACATGCCTCCGATGAATGCTAGTAGTGAATTGTGTACCTCTACAGCGTCACCAGTGGTGGTAAGATAATAGCCTAGTCCCAATCCAACAACTAGGAAAAGAAAGCCAACATTCCTTGTTTTACTACTTCCATAGTAAGCTATCAACAACCCCATTCCTAGCATAGATATCATCATTCCAACAATACCCATAGTTACTGCAATTTCAGCATACTCAGCTTCCATTATTGTTCCTCCTCTGAATTAATTTCTTCCTGTGAATCTTCCTCAGATTGGTTCAGTTCTTCCTCAAGTTTTTTCAGTTCTTCATCAAGATCCAAATCTTCTAGGTCTTCCAAGTCTAGGTCCTCCAAGTCATCGA
>CAYSOH010000206.1:0-1693 GCA_964432625.1 uncultured archaeon | reverse complement strand
GCGCCACATTGGTGAACATTGGAGCAACTGAGACCTTCGTCTACGACCACGGAGCACTCATCTCGATGGTTTGCCTAATTCTGACAGCCATCCTGATGGCTAGGGGTCAGAAGGGCGCAATCATCATCGGTATCGCCGTGGCCTCTATTTGGGGTTGGGCTACTGAGGCATACGACCCGTACAACGACTTCATGGCAGGAGGAGCCGGCTGGGCTAGCGTTCACGCTACATGGCCAGACCCAACTGCTATCGGGTTCGTCGGTTTGCCTGAGGAAACAATGGGTGCAGCATTTGGCGCCCTATCAGATGTCGGCGATGGAACAACTGTTGGAATGTTCCTGATGGTGATGATCACTTTCCTGTTCGTAGATATCTTCGACACCGCTGGCACCCTCTATTCAGTGGGCCGCCAAGCCGGATATGTCGATGAGAACGACGAGCTAATGAATTCCGATGAGGCGTTCACTGCAGACGCAGCAGCAACCATCGTCGGAGCAGCCATTGGAACCAGCACCACAACGACCTACATTGAGTCGGTAGCCGGTGTTGAGGAAGGAGGCAAGACAGGTCTAACAGCAGTGACTGTGGGTGTATTGATGCTCACAGGCCTCTTCTTCTCGGATTTGTTCCAGAACATCCCTACCTTCGCAGCAGCAATGGCACTAGTCGTCATCGGTGCAATGATGATGCGCCAAGCCGCAGACATCAACTGGGCAGACGCCGAAATGGCTCTTCCAGCATTCTTGACCATGGTATTGATGCCGTTCACATACTCGATTGCTGATGGTATCGCATGGGGTGTAATTACCTACGTGGCTATCAAGATCGGTATGCAGAAGCACGACGAGCTAAACCCAGTAATGTGGGGGCTCTTTGCCTTCATGGCAATGTTCTACCTAGGACCTGGCGACATGAACACCATCGATTGGCTGTTCGACCAGATGGGCCTTCTCTGAACATAAATTACGTAACGGGACTCCTGGGCCCACCCGGGCCCGGGACCCTCCCCTTATGGAGCGTTTAGCATGTCTGACGAGTTACTCCAAAGCCTGAGGGGCGCCATACGCACGGTGCCGGACTTCCCCTTAGAGGGGATTATGTTCCGGGACATCACCCCCGTGCTGAGCGACCCAGGCCTCATGTCAGGCATCACCGAACGCTTCGCCAACGATCTGGGGGGGTTGGGCTGGCGACCCGAAGCGGTCGTCGGCCCGGAGGCTCGGGGCTTCATCTTCGGCCCCCTCTTGGCAGACACCCTCAACATCCCCTTCATCCCGGTCCGCAAACCCGGCAAACTACCGGCCGACACCATCAGCGCAGAATACAACCTCGAGTACGGATCCAACACCCTTGAGATGCACACTGACGCCCTGAGCACCGGCCAGAGGGTGATGATAGTCGACGACCTTCTGGCCACGGGCGGCACGGTGGGTGCCTGCGTCGAGTTGTGCGCCACACAAGGCGCCGAGGTCGTTGGCGCCCTATTCGTGATTGAACTGACCGGGCTTGGGGCGAGGGAGAGCCTCTCCCCCGTACCTGTGCACGCCCTAGTAGACTTCCCAGCGTGATAATCACAGCATCGCCCCGATTTCTTCAAAGGGACCCGGTCTTTGCATGAGGTGTTAGCCATGGCGAAGAAACCGCCTCCACCACCTCCACCACCTCCACCTCCTAAGGTGAAGAAGGCACCACC
>CAYSOH010000205.1:0-1697 GCA_964432625.1 uncultured archaeon | reverse complement strand
GAAAGAAGTTCGAGTTCTGCGACTCTCTCTTCACTTGCCTTCAACTTCTCAATCAGATTACTTTGACGTTCAAGAAAATCTACCTCTTTAGATTGGGCGCTGCTCATCAATTCATCCTCTAATTGTTGAATTCGCTTCTCCTTCTCATCCAATTTTCCCTCATATGTCTCTTCCGTATGTTTCAATGTATCTGAGAAATTCAATCTTTCAACTTCAAACTTCTCATCCAAGGTCCTCCATTTTGAAACGTACTCTGATTCCATGTCCTTTCTCTTATCATCAAAACGAGTGTCCATTTCTCTCTCTCTTTGCATCAAGTCTTCCTCTCTGGCAAGTAATTGGGCTACCGTACGTGGCGGAGCAAATTTCTCTCCTGCTTTGGGAACCTTATCCCTTAGAGTGGGTACCACTTCAACCCTAACTTTGGTAGAGAATTCACCACCTAGGAATTTCATCTTTACAACAGATGTATGGTTGCCAATCTCCAATGGATATCCAGATATTACACCTGTACTAGGATCCATATCAAGGCCTACATCCATTTCAGGATAGAGTGTATATCTTACATTAACGAACTCTTCGGGTTTGATGAAACCTAGTCTGGTCATTAATGGGTCTAAGAAAGGTTCCATCTGTATCAATTGTTCGTCACGATCCTTGACAAAAAGTGAATATGGTGGATTATAACGGAGGGGATTTCTATATTTATCAATCAAAACAGACAGACCCAAGAGAGCCAGGGATGTAGCTGCAACGTAGTACAACTCGTCGGGTCCTGCAAACACATCATTGTAATCTACCAGAAATGTAAGAATAGAAACTATGATTATCGTGAAAATATTGTCCCGTATCAGTTCAAGGATATTGTTTATGCTGTAACGTGACTCAGGATTCGTCATCCTCATCTTCCTCTGAGGACATGCCTTCTTTCAAACCTTCATCAAAAGCGGCTTTTGATTGACCCATGCTTTTGGCTAGTTCCGGTAGCTTTTTGGCTCCGAAAAGAAGGAGTACAACTCCGCCAATAATTATTGCCTCAGTAGTGCCAATCATGTGTTGCCACGAATAGCAAGGTAAATTAGACTTACGGGGGAAGGTCCAAATCCCCTCCCCAAATGAAGTGGTGTGGCAAAAACTGCGGCTTACGATGACATAGTGGGAAGTCTCCAAGGTAAAGCCTGGATGTATTTCCTGCTGGCTGTGCTCGTTTTTGCGTCAGTATTCTACATTGCTCCAGATGTTATTGAATGGCTTGCTGAAGAACTACTTCCTGAAGACGCCACGTTAATCTATCTCTCACCGGCAGAATATCTAATTCTTAAGATGAGGGTGGCTGGATATGCAGCCATTTCCTTTACTTTTCTACTAGTGATAATCAATACTTGGCATGTTGTAAGGAAAAGATCATTATTGCCTGATATCGATTTCTCAACACTGATTCTGGTCTTTCTGATATCACTTCTACTTTTCGCAACAGGAATGCTCTATTCTCTGAAACTGATGTTACCTACTGTCTTAGAATACTTGCAGGGTGATGCTGCTGAGGCCGGACTGGAGACGACCTATAGCCTAAGTGCATTCTATCATTTTGTTTTTCTACTTACATTCTCGCTAGGAATAACATTCCAATTACCGCTTATCGTTATGCTGATGTTGAAATTGGAATTGGCAACTACTGAACAGTTGGCAGAATATCG
>CAYSOH010000204.1:0-1702 GCA_964432625.1 uncultured archaeon | reverse complement strand
TTGTGCTGAACGATAGAGAGAAGGAGCTGTATTCACGCCAGATAACCTTGCCAGAGGTTGGTCTTGAGGGTCAAGAAGAACTGAATGATACTGGCATCCTGATAGTCGGTATGGGAGGCCTTGGTTGTCCTGTTGCTCAGTATCTGATAAGCTCAGGTATTGGTTACTTGACGTTAATGGATCCTGACAAGGTCGAACGGTCTAATCTATCACGACAACCAATCTACACCGAGGAGGACATTGGTGAATACAAAGTCAAGTCAGCTAAACATACTTTGAGTCATCTAAATCCTAATGCAGTTATCAATGAAATAACTGAAAAATTAACCGAAGAGAATGCACTTACACATGCAAGTTCACACGATTTTGTTATTGATTGTACAGATGATATAGATTCAAGATATGTTCTTTCAGATATTTGTCAGTCTATAGGAAAACCATTGATTCATGGAGGTGTAAGAGCCTTTGAAGGACATGTCGGTGTTTTCCTTCCAGATAGTGGCTATTATCGTGCAATGTATCCTAAACCTCCTGCCCCAGAATCTGTGGCAGATTGCTCTGAAACTGGGGTTTTGAGTTCATTCGTGGGTTGGGTTGGTATGCATCAGGCTCTGATGGCAATTCATTTAGCTCTTGAGAGAGTAGAAAAATCATCATTTTTCTTTTTAGATGGCCGTAAAGGAACAATTCGTCAGGTAGAAGTTCCTGCAGTGGAGGTTAGCGAACCAGGAAAATTGGCGAAGACATTGCCTGATCACATGTCCGCTTCTGAATTGAAGGAAAGACTGGAATCGGATGATCCACCCTTGTTGATAGATGTCAGAGGCGCAGATGAGAGAGCTGAGGTAAAGATAGAAGCTGAAGATATGCACATTCCAATGGAGGTCTTTGCACAGAAGATAGGCAGTATTCCCAGACATGGTAATGTAGTACTTTATTGTCATTTGGGAATTCGCTCTAATTCTGCAAGAGCTTGGATGGAAGCACAAGGAATTCCCATCAGTCATCTTAATGGAGGGATTGAGGATTGGCTATTCGAGAATATGAGTAAATCTGAAGATCCAGAAGAATCATCTGAAAAACCTTTGACACTTGAAGAGCAGAATGCTCAAGTGGTTGCTAATGCCAAGATGGAAGCAGAATTAGAGAAGATTAAGACTAATTCTGAACATAGTGAATTGTCTAGTTTGATAGATCTCAAGGAAAGATTGCTGAAACAGAGTTTAGAGGTTGAGAAACAGAAGCAAGAACATGAATTGAAGCTGGAAGAAATGAAGATTAGTGCAGCTGCCAAGAAGGATAACACCAAATTCTTGGTTGAAGCAGTCTATCTGGTCTATAATGATGGAAGATTATTGGGCCATGTTTTCTCTGAAACTCAGCAAACCGATGCTGAGATTTTGACAAGTATGCTAATGGCAGTCAACGACTTCGTTGCGGACTCTTTGGGAGCGACCGGAAATATTGGAAATTTGGAGTTTGGAGCTAATTCTATTGTAATTGAGAAAGCAGAACAGTGTTATATGGTTTCAATGAACTACGGAGAGCCTTCTGACAGCCTTAGACAGGGTCTCAGAAAGCAGTTGTCATTAATAGAAGATAAGTATTTAAATGAATTAGCTAATTGGGATGGTGATGTTTCGACATTTGAAAGTTGCAGCACTAATTTAGTAAAAGTCTTGATGGAATCTACAGTTAAAGA
>CAYSOH010000203.1:0-1720 GCA_964432625.1 uncultured archaeon | reverse complement strand
AGGCGTGTCATCCCGAGGATAAAAATAAACGACTAGCCATTTCCCTGCATAATCACCCAGTTTCACATTATTGCCATCTTGATTCGGTAAATCGAAGGCAGGTGCTTTTTCTCCAACGCTAAGTATTTGACTCATAGAGGTATATTTCCATGCTTACGTTTAGGCCTTTGTTCTCTTTTACTACCATATCTTTCTAAGGCAACTAGCAATTCCTTACGAGTATCTCTTGGAAAAATAACTCTATCGATATATCCCATCTCGGCTGCTATATATGGTGATGCAAATTTTTCCTTATATTCTTCAGTCAATTCCTGATGTTTCTTTTCAGGATCGTTTGATTCTCCTATTTCCTTTCTGAAGATGATGTTTACAGCTCCCTCTGAACCCATTACCGCGATTTCAGCAGTTGGCCAAGCAACGTTGAGATCAGCACGTATGTGTTTTGATGACATGACGTCGTAGGCACCACCATATGCTTTTCTTGTTATAACAGTCAATTTTGGAACAGATGCTTCTGAAAAAGCATAGAGTAATTTTGCCCCATGCCTGATAATTCCTCCATGTTCTTGCTCTGTTCCAGGTAAGAAACCAGGAACATCAACAAAAGTTACCAATGGTATATTGAAGGCATCACAGAAACGCACGAACCTTGCAGCCTTAGTCGATGCATCAATGTCCAAACAACCAGCCAAAACAGAAGGCTGGTTTGCTACGACACCAATAGAATGTCCTTGAAGTCTTGCGAAACCAGTGATAATATTCTTGGCCCAATGAGGTTGTATCTCGAAGAGATTATCATCAAATATAAGATTAATCACATCCCGAATATCATAAGGTTCGTTTGAACTATCAGGAATTATGCTATCTAATTCAACTATGGATTCTTTACTTCCCTTATATTCCAAAATAGGTGCGCTTTCGGCATTGTTCTGAGGAATATAGCTCAATAATTCTCTTAGAGAATCAAAAACATCTTCTTCATTTTCGCAGGCTAAATGTGCAACGCCTGACACAGAATTATGTGTCATAGCTCCACCTAAGTCCTCAAAAGTTACATCCTCGTGAGTTACAGTTTTGATAACATCAGGTCCAGTTATGAACATATGACTACTATTTTTCACCATCAGTGTAAAGTCAGTCATAGCGGGGCTGTATACTGCACCGCCTGCACAAGGTCCCAATATTAGTGAGAATTGAGGAATAACTCCAGAGGAAGTGACATTACGATAGAATATCTCTGCATATCCTCCAAGGCTCACTACTCCCTCTTGGATTCTAGCTCCTCCTGAGTCATTAAGTCCAATGACAGGACATCCAGTTTTTGCAGCCAGATCCATCACTTTGCATATCTTTTGAGCATGAGCTTCACCTAATGCCCCTCCAAATACAGTAAAATCCTGTGCAAAGAGGTATACAGTTCTTCCATTTATGGTTCCATGACCGGTAATTACGCCATCGCCATCCGGCCTCTTTTTATCAAGTCCAAAATTGCTATTTCTATGTTTTACTAGTGCATCTAGCTCTACGAATGAATCTGAATCCAACAACGAGTTTATCCTTTCTCTAGCCGTCATTTTTCCAGCATTATGCTGTTTCTCTACTCTTACAGGGTCACCTTTCATGGCGTTATCGAGTTTTTTCTCGAGATCCTTAATCTTTTCTGGTGTACCCATTAGTGCCCTATTGCGGGACTTCTATAACTTTGTGGCCAGTCCGAAGC
>CAYSOH010000202.1:0-1722 GCA_964432625.1 uncultured archaeon | reverse complement strand
TAATCATCGTATTTCATTATTTGTTTCCATAAAATTGGCCTTTACACTATGATAACTGCTGTTTTAAAATATTTAATGACTAGACCAATCTTAGTCTTCCATTTATGTATGGATTATGTTTTCTCTCTTCACCTAAGGTTGTCTTTGGCCCGTGTCCAGGATAAATTATCGTATCATCTGGTAAAGGTAAGATCTTGGTCTTGATGGACTCCATAAGTTCTTCAGCATTACCGCCTGGAAGATCAGTACGTCCAACAGCCCCTTGGAAAATCACATCCCCACCTATCAATACACCTTCAGTGTAGAAGCATAATGAGTCTGGACTATGTCCCGGGCAATGTAATATTTTGAATTTACTTTCACCTAGTTCTACAATGTCTCCTTCATCTATATGCCCTCCAGCTTCTATTTTGGATGGTGCGTATCCGAAAGCGGCTGCTATTGGACCTACTTTCCCTAGTAATTCTTCACCTAAAGGACAAATCTCCAAAGGTAATCCTAGTTTCTTCATGGCTTTGTTTGCATCTGCTATGTGGTCAAAATGGCAATGAGTTGCGATTAATCTGATGATATTCATTCCCTCATCTTTGGCAACTTCTAGTACCTTTTCAGTTTCATCTCCCGGATCAAAATAGATAGTGTCCTTTGTTTTTTTGTCCATCACCAATGTTACATTCATTTGTAATGGGCCAACAGGAATTTGTACGATTCTGAGTTTCATCTTCAGACCTTAGAAATCCAGTTTTCCCTGTGGTGATATTAAAGTTCGTTCTAGGTCATTTTCAAAATTTATTTCAGGTCCAAGAATGCAACTTTCTACAACTCCACCATAACCCACAACATCAGATAAGATTACTGTATTTCTGACTACACATTTCTCCATTTTCACGTTAGGACCTACTATTGCATTAGGCCCGATAATACAGTCTTGTAGTTGTGCAGTTTCATGGATGATTGAAGGTCCCCTTATGCTAGCTCCAGAATGAGAGGCAGTTCCAGTATTTCCAATAGATTTAAAATTCGCATCTAGATATGATTCCGGAGTTCCTGAGTCAATAAAGTATCCTTCAAATGGAAACCCGTAAAGGCCATTTCCTGCGACCTTAGGATAAATATCCCTTTCAATCGAAATTTTTTGCTTTGGAGGTATGATTTCAAGAACTTCAGGTTCTAGAAGGTAGGTTCCTGCGTTTATCAGATTTGAAAGTTCAGTACCCTTTTCAGGTTTTTCCTGAAACTGTAGTATTTCTCCATTCTTCAGCTCCACTACACCGAATCGGCTTGGATCCTCTACTTCCCATAGAGCAAGAGTACCTTTTGCTTTTGTTTTGATATGTTGTTCTAGCATTTCGGTAAGATTAATAGAAGTTACCACGTCACCATTGAATACTGCAGTAGTTCCAGTGATGTGTTCAATACAGTTTCTCATTGCTCCACCAGTACCCTGAGGAGATTCCTCAGGTACAATAATTACTTTCTACCCGACGTCTCTTTCAGCAAAATATTCTTGCATTTCTTCTAAACCATAATTTACTGCTAGAATGGCAGTATCGAATACTCTAGGTAGATTTTTGACCATACGTTCTACCATAGGTACATTTGCTAATGGTAGCAATGGCTTCGGGACAGTATGAGTCAATGGCCTGAGCCTAGTTCCCAAACCTCCGACCAGAATTATTGCTTCCATGTAAGTGTATTGGAACCTTGTAGATAAATATTAGA
>CAYSOH010000201.1:0-1757 GCA_964432625.1 uncultured archaeon | reverse complement strand
TGGTCTTTGACATCTATAACCCCAATACCTTACTGGAAGCAGTTGACAATTCTGCCCTAACCGTTGCTGGACCGTAAACACTTCCACGCCAATGATCAAATTGAGCCTCATAAAGTCCTGAAACCAGCTTTGATACATCACGAGCTAACACGACCTCACCATCCTCCTTCACAATTTTTGCTTTCAAACCTGGAACAACTGTCAAGGGCGGAATATCGACATAGATTTCCGAACTATCCAATCCTAATTCAGAAGAAATACTTTCTTCATAATGAGATTTTTCAGATTTCTTAAGGCCTGAAATTTCAGCCTGCTCTTTCGTTATGCTAATTCCTCGTTTTACGATTCTACGATTCTCAAAATCCTTGACTATTCTTTGTGGAAGACCCTTAGCATTATCCAATTCCGATAAGAATTCATGATCTGTAAAATTTGCAAATTCTTCACTTGTAAATTCATTAGATTTTATAGCTGAATTTGCAGCACGTGCTAACATCATTTCTGCACCCCTTACAAAAGGATGAAAATAAACTGTTGGATACATTGTTGATCGGGCTGTCAATAGGGCTTCTACTGCCGGGAGACCACTATGACGTACTGCTAGATTGCCATTCGTTATTGTCATAGTGGCAATCAAACGGCCCATATCTACACCAGTACTAACGCCTGTATAATGTGCATCTCGAACCAAATAATCCAAGCGATCGCCATCTAAATCACCGGAAACTAAAGAACCCAGATTGTGATTCCCTGTAATTATTTGATTGATTTCATTTGAATCAATACCTTCCTCAGAAAGGACATCAGATATTTCAGTTTTTGAGACCAAAGTAGTTGTTCTATCTACATGGTCCTCAAGGCCGTCTATTTCATCACCCAAATGTGAAAAAGGTGAATGGCCTAAATCATGTAGTAATCCTGCTGCAGAAGCTAATTGACGTTCCTCTGAATCAAGGCCCACAGAGTCTGCCATTCTGCCTACAACGTGACAGGTGCCCATACAGTGTTCATGACGAGTATGGTTTGCACCAGGATAAACAAGATTTGTCGGGCCTAATTGGCGAATCCAGCGTAACCTTTGGTAAGATGGAGTGTCTACTAATTTGGTTTCCAAAGAAGTCAAATCAATGTAGTCGTGAATTGGATCTCGGACCCTTGTCATTGTTTAGGTAGGTTGGATAGGGATGATAAATAAGTTGCCGAAAAGATGTTGTTCCACCTGATGCAGCTAATTAGAATTTAAAGGCTGTGGCCCAAGCCTTATAATGGCTAAATGGTATGGGAATTAAGCCCTATGAAAAACTCCGAAAAAGTCCCAGAAATAGACCTTGAAGAGTTAACTGAATGTCCTGAATGTGATTCGGAACACATAGTCAGAGATTACAAGCGAGGAGAGGTGACTTGTAGGAATTGTGGCCTTGTAGTGGATGACCAAGTAATAGATCAGGGACCTGAGTGGAGAGCCTTTGATTCTGAGCAAAACGAGAGACGTGCTAGAGGGGGTGCCCCAATGACAGTTATGGTCCACGACAAGGGATTATCAACAGACATTGGTTGGGGAAGCAGAGACATCTATGGAAACAATGTGCCAACCAAGAATCGATCACAAGTTTACAGAATGCGGAAATGGCAGAATCGTACGAGGGCTTCAAACTCAGCGGACCGAAATCTGGCTCAGGCGCTTAACGAACTTAACCGACTAGCATCAAAGATAGGATTACACAGACAAGTCAGAGAAGAGGCCGCTATGCTCTATA
>CAYSOH010000200.1:0-1764 GCA_964432625.1 uncultured archaeon | reverse complement strand
GTTCTTCGGTATGTGTATGGCTGAATAGGTCGAAAGAAATTCCCATATCTTCTATAGATTTGCTATTGATTTTGTGATAATGCATTGCTACTTCTTCTGGCGTCTTGCCTTCCTGCTGGGCAGTGACTGTAATGGGAGTCCCATGCATGTCGCTCCCACTAACCATCAGAACCTTGTTTCCTCTAAGGCGATGATATCTTGCAAAGATATCTGGTGGCAGATAGCAGCCTGCCATATGCCCAAGATGTAACGGTCCGTTAGCGTACGGCCAAGCTACACATACTAGAATGTGCTTCACGGTGGCGCAAATTTCACTCTATATATGAACCATGGCTAGTAGAAAATTACTATAATTGTGATAAATCCATTCCATATGGCATGGGCAATCATACCTGGTAGAATACTACCTGTCCTAATCCTTGCCCAACCATACAGCAATCCACCTCCAAAAGCCAAACCCATAGCTATCGGTTCATGAACTATGGCAAATATCGCGGAAGAGATGACTATCGCCTGCGTGTCACTGTAGCGTTTCATCAACATCCCAAGAATAAATCCACGGAATAGCAATTCTTCTGCAAAAGGCGTTATTATCGCAACAGAGAAAGCTAAAATTGCGATAGATATATCTGAGGCCTCCTCAAACATTGTGACCACTTCCTGTTGCTCGGCATCTGGAAAAAACAGTAAGGTGATGACTATGCTTATTGGTAAGACTATGAATACGTCCAGAACGATTATCGTAGCTATAACACGTAAAGACTCAGATAATTCTGGAAATGAGAACAATTTCTGGAACTGGTCCTTATTGTAAATTTCCTTCAAAATAAAATAAACTACTAAGCCTGAAAGGAATGTAGAGACTGGTAATCCAAATTCCGAATCACCCATTATAGAAAAGACTGCTAATAGAATAACAAAGAGAAAAATGAATATTCCTATGATAGATGCCCACACTTTCAATGCTGATTCTGTTGGTTCTTTTTCTCGACTGGCTATCCAGCATTGGGTGCTACAATACACTTGATCTGTGTCTATTGGAATTGAGCAGTGCTTACAAAGTTCCATCAAAAGCCCTTTTCTGATATGAATTCAATCAATTTTTGCATCGCTCTACCTCTATGGCTCACCCTGTTCTTGTCTTCTGGAGGTAATTCTGCAAAGGTCTTGTCATATCCTTCTGGAATAAAAATTGGATCATAACCAAAACCTCCATCACCACGCATTTCATGAATTATGTTGCCATGGCATTCTCCAACAAACTTATGTGTGCTACCATCTTCCATAAGAAGGCCTAAAACACACTTGAATGAGGCTGAACGATTATCGATTCCTTCCATTTGTTTCAGTAGGCCATTTGGACTTATTGTATCATACACATAGCGTGAATAAACACCTGGAAATCCCTTCAATGCATCTACAAAAACGCCTGCATCATCAATTATCAAAGGTGTCTGCGTACCTTGACTATGTAACCATTCCAATCCAAAATCAACAACCTTTTCCAATGTTGATGCTTGAATCTCAGGACAATGGATATTCAACTGCGATGCATTATGGCCAAATGGCTCAAGAATCGAAGTTAATTCCTCGACTTTTCCAGAATTAGATGTTACAAGATTAATATTCACAATTTCGCATTTGCATCGTTACTTTAATGTTAGTGTTTGGGCGTAATTGCCTTATATGGCCCGTTGGTCGAGACGAAATAGCGGGGGTCGCATAGTCTGGCCATTGCGTTGGATTGCTAATCCAATGGGATTT
>CAYSOH010000199.1:0-1773 GCA_964432625.1 uncultured archaeon | reverse complement strand
TTAGATTTTGATGGATATCTGGATGTGGTAGCTGCAATTGAGAAAGATGATGAAACTAATTGGTATGATACTGCAGCAATTCCAGAATTTTCTAATATTTTGATGCCAATCGTTTCAGTTATAGTAATTGTTGGACTAAATTATAGGCGAAGATTATAGTCTAAATCGTCTGAATGAACTTGGCAGAACGCACATTCCAACAAAAAATATGGGGAGTAGTGCGTTTCCCTCAGTGTCACCTTCTTCAGGCGGATAAAATTCAGTCAATTCTCCCACAGATTCATAGAGACTTGGTCCATTTCCTAGGTAGTATACTGACCCTAACCTGTCCCTAGAATTCTCTGGCGTAGTGTCATTTCCGCTTGCACAAGTTCCAGTACATCCATCAGCGAAGGCAATGTACACCCTCCCTTCCAAATCTATATGCAAATCATTGAAATCCAGAAGATTACGGTTTGATCCACCTATATCTCTGCAATCTCCACTGTTCAAGCATATGCTGCCAACTTGCACTGGATCTGGTGAGACTCTATGGGTGTGGAAAACAGGCTCAGGATCTAACGCATTCAGGCTGTAGGTGATGTAGAGATAGTGACTCACATTGGATGGTGCATAGTGGGCGTTACCGTCCCAAGGTTCTCCATCGATATTAGGTTGACCTAGTGAGCTAGCATTTTCGCTTCCAAGATATGTAATTGCGATTCGTCCAGGATCACCAGCAGAAGTGTGCGGAAATGTCGCTGAAATTACTTCTATTGGACTAATTCTCATACTTGTTTGGTCCCATGTATCACCTGAATCTGTACTTCGTGACATGTAGACTCCCTGATCGCTACCAACCCAGACGTTGTATGCATTTGATTCTGTATCTGTGGCAACTTCACCATTTTTACGAGGATTTGGTGTTCCTACGTCCTCACCCATAGTGCGTTCTTCCCAAGTCAGGCCATTGTCTTTGGAGAAAATAATTGCTGGAGTTGAAACTCGAGGAGGCAAATAGACAGTCCCATCTGGTGCACTTGTAATCGCTCCATGTAATCCTCCATTAGTAGTAGCTAAACCTACAATATCTCCTCCCGCTTCAAATGTAGCCCCACCATCATAACTGGTGTAACAGGAAATATACAGTAGTTTGTTGAAGCAGAAATATACTGCAGTTTCATAAATATTTGAGGACACTCCTCCTCCTATTCCATATCCTTCATCAGTCCATGGACCTGAACCGAGTTTGATGTGGTCATTTATTGGTACAGATCCAGAATCATGTGGATTAGCAGCCCATGTTTCGCCATCATCATCAGACCAACCAATCCAAGTGGTCCAAAGCCCCATCATATGAATATTGAAGACACGATCAGTTATTGGATCAACCCAGCCATAGGGGTCGTTTGTAAAGAATGCTTGAGTGAGGTCACTTGTATCTACCCATGTTTCACCGTAATCACATGAGCGCATCGGCTTTTCGAATGCTATGAAGAATATACAACCGCTTGAAGTAACACCTATGCTGGGTTCAGCACCTTGCTCACCCACATTACTGAATACAAAGTCCATAGGAAGTGGTTCTTCTTCTATTCCTACTCCATCGGGTCCTGTAACAAAGATGTTACTAGGAAGGGGAGTTTCTTCTTCAGGAGGAAGACTCACACGTTTGTCCTCAACACACCCTGAAAGGCTGCTTATGCATAAGATAAGGCATATACCTATCGTTTGCAGATTGTTTTTCATTATCTTACCAGCCATAGGTTTCAGTAACTTTGAGACTAGCTTTGA
>CAYSOH010000198.1:0-1779 GCA_964432625.1 uncultured archaeon | reverse complement strand
CCGATAGCGGTAGCGCTAGCGGTAGCGTTCTTGAAGAGGAATCAGCTGACAAGCGATTTACCTGTTCCTTCACTTCAAACGCTGCTCAGTCGCCCAATGAGGCACAAACTGCAGTGGCGACGATTGCTGCCACATCTGACGCCAGCGGTACGTGCTCCTTCGCACTAACTGGAGGTGCCGATCAGGCCGACTTCAGCCTATCAGGGGCTACTCTCACATTCGCTGCAACCCCCGACCACGAGAACCCTGCCGACGCTGACACCAACAACGCATACATCGTCCAAATTACTGCAACCGACTCTGCAGACTCTGCAACTACTGCTCAGACCCTGACTGCTACGGTGCAGGATCTCGCCCTGGCAATCACATCTGGCCAGTCAGCTAACGTGGCTGAGAACACAAACGCCAACACTGAGGTCCTAGACACTGCTACGACTGACGATGCGGCATCCTGCCAAATCAGTCTGGGCAACACTGACGATGACGGTGACGGAAACGATGCATTCGCCGTTGATGATGACTGCGGAATCAAGGTCAATGACGCTGGCGATTTGGATAGGGAAGGTTCGGGATACACTACTTCGTGGACTCTCTCCCTACTAGCATCGACCGGCGGCACAGGTTCGGAGAACGCAGTTCAGACCGTAACCATCACCCTAACTGATGCCAACGACAACGCACCGGTCTTCACCGACGGGGCCACTGACTCAGTCAGCGCCAACGAGGGAGGAACCACGGTAGCCGACTACGATCTAACCGACGCCGACAGCACCGACCCGGTCAACACCTGTACTGACAGCGGTACTGATGCAGCAGACTTCACACCTAGCAAGGTGGACGCCGACACCTGCCGCATCGCGTTCTCTTCAGCCACAGACTTCGAGAACCCTGCCGACGCCAACACTGACAACTCATACTCTGTGAACTTGATTGCTACCGATGCCGGAAGCAACTCCGACACTATAGCAATCACAATTACAGTGACAAACACCAACGACGAATCACCAGTCTTCGGTGATGGGGCCACTAACTCTGAATCCGTCAACGAAGGCACTACGACGGTTGCAGACTACGACATAACCGACGCTGACACTACCGATGCGTTCAACGATCTCGCGGCCTCCGGCGGATGTACCGACAGTGGAGCCGACGCAGGAGACTTCACCCCCACCAGAGTCGACGCCGACACCTGCAGAATCGCATTCGCCGCGACTCCGGACTATGAGAGCGCAGCCGACGCTGATACCAACAACGTGTACGTAGTCAACCTGATTGCCACCGACGAGGGTAGCAACTCGGACACTATCGCCCTAACAATCACTGTTGTCGACCTGAACGACAACGCACCGGTCTTCGGTGACGGAGCCACCGACTCTGTAAGCGTGGCCGAGGGCGGCACATCAGTTGCCGCCTACGACTTGACTGACCCTGACAGTACTGACCCACTCGACACCAACGGTTGCACTGACAGTGGTACAGACGCAGCTGACTTCACTCCAGTCAGGACCGACGGCGACACCTGCACAATGACCTTTGCAGCAACTACGGACTACGAGAGCCCTGCTGACGATGGCACCAACAACGTGTACAACGTCAACCTGATTGCCACCGACGAGGGTAGCAACTCGGACACCATCGCACTGACTATCACCATCGTCGACCTGAACGACAACGCACCGGTCTTCGGTGACGGAGCCACCGACTCCGTCAGCGTGGCCGAGGGTGGCACATCAGTTGCCGCCTACGACTTGACTGACCCTGACAGTACTGACCCACTCG
>CAYSOH010000197.1:0-1780 GCA_964432625.1 uncultured archaeon | reverse complement strand
CCCTAAACCTGAAGCAATTGCAAACGCGATAATCGGTAAAACAATCATTTGGTTCGTAATACCTATAGCGAAAGCTTTCGGTTCTTTGACAATCACAGTGAAATCATCAATAGTCAATCCAATACCTAGAGAGAACATAATGAATGCCAGTGCGACGGGCAAAACAACATCAATAATCACATTACTTTCATCCTCAGTAGGTTCATCTTCAGCAACTGCGGACCCAGTAACTAGAAATAATGCAAAAATAGCGAACATAAGGGTTAGAATGCCATTTCTCATAACTTGTAATTTGCGTTCTAGTACTAAAGTGTCACTCGTGCGGCAACGCAATCCATATGGCAACTAAGAAGAGCAAGAGACCTAACCCCCGATTCAACCATATTCCAGATTCATCTCCACTGAACAACTTTCTTAGTAAAGTTCCAAACGTTGCCCAGCTTAAAACAGCCATAAATCCAAAAGAGAGATTCAATAAGACTAGTAGGATTTTACCATCAAATCCCGTACCAAACGTCGTCCCAAAAGCAGTCATCATCACTAAGAAGTGAATCCATGCCTTTCCATTCACAATCTGGAGTCCAAACCCCGTCCAAGGTCCTAACATCTCCTTGCCTCCTTCTTCATCCTCAATTACAGAACTGGTGGCAACTTTGTAACCTAAGTAGGCAATGTAAACAGCACCTAGGTATGACATAATTTGGAGCACATCTTCATTTTCTTCTAGGAAGACAATACTGGCAGCAATCCCCACTCCAAGTATAGACCAACCAATCGCCATCCCTGCTATCAGGGGCAGAGTATTTCTGACGCCATGTAGAGATCCATGTGCAGCACATAGGACATTATTTGGTCCAGGTGTAAAACACATAGGAACAATAAATGCCAACAAAGCTAGGAGAGCCCCAACGTCGAAATTCATTTACTCTTCAGAAGACCAGTTTCTTTCTTTGTAATTATACAAGTAATAGCTGAAAGCCAATGCACCATTTCCTAGAATCCACACTCCAAAGTAGAAAATGAGCCTCCCCATTTCACTAAGATCATTTAGAAATAAGTAAGGAAAACCACAACTATCTGCTCTTGTCTCACTGCAATTCCAATCTGGGTTATTTGGAGAAACAAAGAATTCCATCCAAAGGATATAACTGACAAAAATAGCCATGTAAATCGCATATTCCTTCTTCAAATCTTGGAAAGGTTTGTTGAAGAAAATGGCTTCTATGAACAAAAAGACAGACGTTCCAAGATGGATGTATATGTTCCGAATATGGTCTACAAGCTCCCAATCATCCTCTATACCATCTCCAAAAGCACCCATTGCCCTCAGTACCCAATAAAGAAGAACAACAATAATATTCAGCCCCATTGAAGCCGCTAGAAGTGGTTGATAACCAATAAAATTCTTGTCATATTCTCGATATAAAGCGCATCCAGCAATAACTAAATTGACAACCAAATTCCAATTAGAAAGGAAAATCAACCCGCCGCCCCAGAGATCTAAACCTCGAGCCAACATATACGTTCCCAAGATGGCAGAGTTAATTGCATAATACGCAATCAAAACGAATGCAACTATCCTAAAGATTCTTCTTTGTTCCATACTGCACTATTTTGGCAGCCTAACTTCAATTAATTAAGCATTCCCTTTCAAAGCGCCCATTCAATCTAAAACCCCATTTCGTTGGGAGACTATGGCGACAGCCGTAAGTGAATTAGAACAGATAGCTGAGAAAATCTACAACCAGCTGAATACCGGTAAAGTACCGGAGATGTCAAT
>CAYSOH010000196.1:0-1783 GCA_964432625.1 uncultured archaeon | reverse complement strand
GTTGGTGTGACCTCTGCCGAATCGTCGTCCCCCACATAACCGGTCAGGACTCCAGCATGATTGAGGGCCGGCAGACCGTCGAGAAGGTCAGACGGGAACTGGGCCATCCCGATAGCAGACCGAATAGAATCTGGAGCGCCATACGTCGCATGGACTCGCCGGAGGCGGACTGGTCGACCAGAGTTCGTCCCTACGATACCATAGACAGGATTTCCGGATCGCCCCCGCCCTGGGAAATCGAGGACGAGGACATCGAGCTGATGGCCTCGAGGTCGATCGCCGAGGCTGACACGGACAGGCTGAGGAGGCTGCAGAGAGGTGGCATTCTGCCCGATGGCAGCCACCTGTCCTGGGCCGATGGCAGGTTCACTCTGGACGGTATTACGGTCGAGGTTCCGTACCGCGGGCTCGGCAAGCTGTTGAAGCGCAAACGCGGGCTCGAGGATGTCGATTGGAAGAAGCTGTTAATCTCGGTCAGTCTGGCCAACAAGAGGTTTCGCGGCCCGGACCGCCGCAACCGCGGGGCCGGCAGGGAGACCACCATACATCCCGTGGCCCTGATACGCCCGGACCTCGGTCCGCTGGCGTATCCGCGGATGTACGGCTACTTCGGCAGGAGAAGGCAGCCGGACCTGCCGAATTACAACCAACTATGGTTCGAGGGGGCCTCTTGGATGGATGCCTGGGGCGATAATCGCCAGGTCTTCAACGGGGACCTTGACGACATGGTGGTGCCCACGGCCCTATTCATCAAGAAAGGCAGGTTACAGCTTCGCGTCAGGAGGCCGGGCGGCTGGAGGCGGCTGGAGGTCGAGAGTCATCCGGAGGTATGGGCGAAGGTCGTGACCTGGGCCCTGGCACCTCCGAACAGCGAGCACCAACGGAGGCTCCGATGCATTCAGCAGAGCCTGTTCACGGACACCGAGATCGAGATGATATCGGGGCCGGACAGAAACGGCATCCAGATGCTCAGGGGGATAGTCACAGACAACCCCAACATCGACTTGGAGACCTCGCCGGGTGGCTTCCGAGTCAGGGGCAGCTCCGGTGCCATGTACCGAGTCACGCCCGGCGTCGGCGGCCATAACACCAGATTCGTGGTCAGGGGCATCGGCCACTCTCAGGCGGCCATCCCGGAGGGTGGCGTACCGCCCTGGCACCGAGACAGACCACCGATATGCGTCGTCGAGACCCCGCAGCTTCGCAGGCTGGTCATAGGCGACGCGTTGAGCACGGTGATTCTGTCCCTGCTCGATGACCTGAATTCCCAGCAGCGCATCGACACGCTACGCAACTACATCCGCGAAGTCAGACCGAGGCAGGCTGTCGACCCGCAGGTTGCGGAGTTCCGTCAGGCCGAGAACCTGAGGTTTCGCCTTAGGAACAACCTAGCCGAGAACAGGACTCGGAGATACACGGTGCTGTTCCCACGGTTCTGGGGCGTTCTGCTAAGGCTCCCCCTGGGAGAGCGTCTCGCATTCACCGCAATCAGACAGGGTCGGCCCAACCTGACGTTCGACGGCTGTGAAACCGAGTTCGCCACTCGTGACATGCTCGAGCGCAGGTTGGTCTACGGCATGCTCGAGGCGGCAGGGTGGCAGCGGGACCCCCATGAAGAGCGGGTTCGCGGGTACCAGCGGATCTACATCAGGACTGGGACGGGGCCTCAGAACCTAGCCAACCTAGTCGAGGGGTTCGCGGAGATAATCGAGCCGATACTGACCGTCAACGAGCGCGTCAGGCTGGTGGCCAACCCGGCTTGGTCATTCTTCGAGAGGAACAA
>CAYSOH010000195.1:0-1799 GCA_964432625.1 uncultured archaeon | reverse complement strand
ACTAAAATCTTGTGAGAAATAGTAGGAGTTTCTTGTACAGTACCTATTGTTTGACCTCCTTCAACACTTTCGCCTTTCTTAACTGTAGGAACAAAATCCCATTTCTTGGAGTGATCCAAGCCAGGAGCCGATACACCTCTCTCAATGTAATCACCCATTTTATCTTGAAGAACGGGTAAAGGCCTCTGAATTCCATCATAGATAGAAGTTAGAAGTCCTGGCCCCAGTTCGACTGACAATGGTTCTCCAGTGTTTTCGACGGGTTCTCCAGGTTTGACTCCAGATGTATCTTCATACACCTGAATTGTAACGTCGTCACCTTCAAGTCCAATGACTTCGCCCATCAATTTCTCGTGGCCTACAAGTACCACGTCATACATACGAGGTGAAACACCTCTAGCCGTTACAACCGGCCCTGACACTCTGTATATTTCTCCTTTTAATTCCATAGGTCTACTCCTATAGCTGTTTTGATACGATCTCTAAGACCTTCATCAACTTCAGAGCCGATAGCAATAACTGTCGGCTTCACACTATTACTCAATTTGCGACGCACTGTAGTTTCTAAATGATTCCAGTCCTTGTCATGTATAACTAGAATTCCAAGATCTTTGTCTTCCAATGCTTTCTTTATAGCTGAGTCAACTGTATTATCATCATTAACTGTAAACCACTTTTCTATTCCCACTAATCTAAAACCAATGGTGAACATATCATCACCAACTACCCCAATTTCCATTAGGTCATCACCAATTCCTCAATCCTTTCGGAGGGTAAACCTGTTTGTTTTCCTCTAACAATGGCCCTAAGATTGTATACTTCTCTCTCTTTCCTCAAAAGATAGTCCAGAACGGGTAGGACTGATAAAGGATAAAGATACGAGAATCTCTTAGTTCGATTTGCTATGTATTGATCCAAATCATGGACACATGAATTAAGGTCGGTTTTTTCCTCACTTATATAGGGTGAAATTAATTCATGATACTTTGTTCCTTCAAGAGCATTAACTAAATCTTGGATTGTTTGAACTGATGATAGAAGTTCAGTTTTAATTGAACCTCCTGGTATTAGCAGTTCATTATGCCCCTTGATATCTCTATGTCTTAGTCTCAAAATTGTCTTGATATTAGCTACATCAACTTTGAGTTGTACAAAACTGTGATATATGTCTGCGTCAGCTCCTCCAGAAGGAAGATTTTCGACTAAATGATGATAATATGCCAAATCCAATGCATCTTCAAGTGGTTGAAGACTATCTTGACTTCTATTCTCACCTGCTTTCTTTAGATCCTCATGGTATGTTGTATCTTCTAACGAACTGATTACATCTTCCACTGTTTTACACTCATAAAGACGATTGTATAGTTCTCGATCTGACTGATTTATGGGGCAAACTAATCTTTCAATGTCGTCCGGAGACATTTGCTGATTAACTCCTCTCAAAATATTTTTAAGGTTTTCAACCCTGTACCTTTCAGCATAAACCATCAGAATCTCACGTAACTTACCGGTACTAAAACTGAGAAAATCTCCGACGTCACCAGCTAAATTGTCAACTAATGCAGTTTCGATAAGATCTGCACCACTTAGTTTAGAGCCATACCTGTCAATCTCTCTTCTATATTCTAAATCCTGAATATATCGAGCAATCTCAGGCAAATCTAGATTCAACAATTGCGTATAAGCTTCTGCTGGAAGCAACCGTGATCTTCTAGATCTGGCTCTGGTAGCTACGTAAGAATAGTTACTCATTCAGCGAATAATGCCTCACTAACCATTGGTAAATTTTCTTGCCACTG
>CAYSOH010000194.1:0-1803 GCA_964432625.1 uncultured archaeon | reverse complement strand
CAAGATAGTCTGGCCATTCAAGTCCTTGAACTTCAATATCAAAATTAGGATTCATGGATTCAACATTATTCTCTAACATCAAGAGAGCATCCATCCTAACATCGTTACCTGAGTTGTAAAATGCTGTTAATTGAAAACCAGTATCCCATACTCCGGCGTCGCGGAAGTGTTGCTCAGCCATAGATGGATTAAAGCTGTATTGTGGACCATTGGCATCGAATCCTAACAAACCATCAGGTATAGGTCCTGTTGGTCTAGTTCCAAATCCGTCAATTATGTTATCTATGTAATTATCATAATTGAAAGAATAGCAAAATGCACGTCGGATATCCTCATTAGCAAAGAAATCACTTGAAGGAGCTGTATTCTCATGATTGGCTATGGCATGATTAAAGCCTATGAAACCCATGCTCAAAGATTTCAACTGACCAACATATTCTATGCCTTCATATCCTAAAACATCCTCACGGGCATTTGGTTCAATGTAAGCAAAATCAGCATCCCCTGCTCTAAGTTCAAGTGTTCGAGACTGTTGGTCGTTGTTCTTCTTAATCAATACAGTTTTGATATGTCCCTCAGGGAAACCATATGATTTGCGGACTTCAGGATCCCAGCCTCTCCAATAATCTGGATAATATTCCATCAGAACATATTGTTCTCTGACCCATTTACCACCATAATCCTCATTCATCATGTATGGTCCGGTTCCCATAACTTTGTCACTTATACCTGGACATTCAATGTCAGGCGTTGGTACTGAACAACCCTGTTTTGAAACCCATTCTTGAGATAATATTGATGCTCCATTGTATGCCATTATAGCCAAGAAACGTGGGGCGGATTGATTCAAGTTGAATTGAACCGTATATTGATTGATTTTCACTATACTGTCTGCAACACCATCTCCATTTTCATCAGTCTTATCAAGAAGTTCTGTATACATCCAGGCTGGGCCCGCAGCCAAATCCATAGTTATCAATCTATTTATTGAGAAAACCACGTCATCTGCATCCATGGTAGAACCATCGTGGAAAGTTACGCCTTGGCGTATCTTGAATGTGTAAGTCATACCATCATTTGATATCCCACCATTCTGGACAGTTGGAAGTTCCTCAGCAAGAATTGGAATTAGCTTGTCCGTACGATCACGGTCATAGAATACTAGAGTCTCATAGGTATTTGTCAGAACAGCTCCACTAGCAGTATCATATGCCTCTGCTGGATCTAAAGTCGCTGGATCACCTATCGAAACGGATGTCAGAACATCTGGATTTGATGAACCTTCTGATGATATTTCCGTAGGTATAACTCTAATCGTTCTATAGACTGTGTCAGCGTTACCATCATTATTGGTAACTGTCAAAGCTACAACATAATTACCAACTGAACTAAAGGATGCCAAATCACCAGCACTTCCAAAAGTGTGAGATACAATACTTCCTGTTGCGGTCTGCCCGTCACCAAAATCCCACGACCAGGATGTAATCTCATCTGAAGATGCAGAACCATCCAAATAAGACCAAGAACCTGCTCCGTTAAACTCGATTTCTGTTCCAGGGACAACTACAGATGCCTTAACTGATATTATTGAATGAGGTTTAGATGAAGAATCTGAGATTTCAGGATGTAAAACTGTGATGTAAGTTAACTTCCGATCATTGTTTCCAACTGCTCCTTTGTTATCCGTAACTGATAATGAAACAATGTAATCTCCTGGAAACAGATACTTATGATTCATCATGGAATTGGTTCCTGTACTACCATCACCAAAATCCCAACTGTATGATATGATACTTCCATCCT
>CAYSOH010000193.1:0-1829 GCA_964432625.1 uncultured archaeon | reverse complement strand
GAATTGTCTAACTTTACTGGCGCAGCTCCAGATGCTGATTTAGTTGATGTTAGAATTGGAACTGCATTTGGAGCTGGTCCTTTTGAGAATTATATAATAGAACAAGAATTCTATGAATCTGCTATGAATGGTTTACAATGGGTCATTGACAACAAAGATACTGCTTGGTCTGGCGTTGATAACGAAAGTCATGGAATAGATATCATCTCTTTGTCTTGGGGAATAACATCACATGAAGATGGTGGTTCCGATGGAACAGACATGTTTTCTCAAATTCTTGATGAAGCCACATTGGCAGGTATAACGGTGTCTGTTGCCGCAGGCAATAGTGGTTCGGATAATGATGGCTTGTCAGGAATGGGCGCATCAAGCCTTTCAGTGACGGTTGGAGCACTAGATGACAAGAACTCGATAGACCGTTCAGATGATGGTATAGCTTCCTATTCAAGCCGAGGTCCTCGCAGGGATAACAACGATGGTAATCCATATGACGAGATGAAACCTGATGTTTCAGCTCCAGGTACTAATATTGTTCAAGCCGAAGCATGTCATGCCAGTGGAAGTTGTTACAACAGGATTCCAGGACAGGATGCATCAGAGAATGGTTACAGTGGAAGAGGTAGTGGGACATCTTATGCCACACCTGCAGTTTCAGGAGTTATAGCGTTGATGATTGAAGCTAATCCCGATTTAGATCCTTTAGCATTGCGAGAGATTTTGAGGCTAACTTCAGAGAGAAAAGAAACATTGTCTTCAGCTGATGGTGAAGGTGTTGAAGACGGACCGTGGGCAACCTATCCAGAATTAGATCCTTATTGGAATCGTCATTTTGGTTGGGGTATGGTAGATGCTCATGCAGCAGTTAAATCATCTCTCGTAAACACAGAAACTGATAATCTTAACGTTGATTTGCAAGCCTACATTACAGACAGTGTCAATGGTATTGACTTTACAACATTTAGTGGAATTTCTTGGGCAAGGACTGGTTCGGTGAGTAAAGTTGAATACAGTTTGGATGGGAATTCATGGAAAGAAGCACAATATGGTTCATCAACAAACGACTCTATCTATGTTAATTGGATCATTTCTCTTAATTCTGAAGAGTTGTCATTTGCTGGAGATCATGTCATCTTAGTCCGCTCAGTCAGTTCAGATGGTACCTATTCTATTTCTGATCATTCGGAATTTTATGCTTACGGCGAATCCTCAGAAAAGAAGGTAGAAAGTATGCTCGTAATTTTATTTGTAGTTGGAGCCTTAGTTTTGACAGTCGTTGCTGTAACCGCTTATCGTAAAAAAATATTTTCTAAATGACAATTAGAGTGATTGCGGTAAGTCTTAAATCAATAACTTGTGTTATAACAATGTGCGTATCCCAATACTTGCTGCAGTAGGGCTAGTTCTGGCACTAGTAGGTGTTTTAGGATATACAGTAATTTTCCCTACAATGATGTCCATAAGTGGTCAAGATTTTGTCAGCCAAGCTAGTGAAGACGCTAACAACAATCAAAATTTTAAAGATTATGATTCTGGCGATAAAGTCATAATAGTTGACGAAGTAGTTAGAATGCAATATGGTTATGATGGGGAAAAGGCAACATCTGTTTGGGTGGAGTCAATTGGAAAAAGTGACCAGTCTATTAGATTTGTATGCGATTCTAATTATATGAATGATTTTGGAATTGGGAGCAATGTGATTATAACATTAGAGATTACTAAGACAGGCCAATCAGAGAGTTTTACCTGTAATATAGATGGCAGATTATCCACAACTAATGAGTATGCGTTTGTTGGTTTGAGTGCTATAGGCCTGATATTGACAGCATACG
>CAYSOH010000192.1:0-1834 GCA_964432625.1 uncultured archaeon | reverse complement strand
AGTAAGCAGAATGTTCAAGGATATATTAACAGAAGCAATGGAGGAGGCTGCATGAATCCATTAGAAAAAATGCGTCTGCAAATTATCAAGGAGTTCAAGATATTGCAGTGGGAACCTACAATTGAAGCTGATGCAATTTGTATTGTAAATGTCAATTGTGACAAGTTGCGAACCGAGAATGAACCCAGACTGCCAGATTGGATTGATCCTGTAGTCTGGGAAGAATTCAAGAATCATAGGAAAAAGATCAAAAAGCCTATGACCAGATTCGCTGAACGTCTTATGATTAAGGCATTAGCTAAAGCAAAATCAGATGGTATTGTACCAAATGAGTTGCTAGAGGCTGTTATCGTTAATGGATGGCAAAGTTTTGGCAATAAAGGAAACCAATATAATGGCATCTACAAGGACAGACAGCCATCCAAATATAATGGAAAGTTTCTGAATACAGAGTATCAATTAAACCTCGCTGAAAAGGAGTTTACAGATGGAAACGAACATACATCCTCAAGTCAGGAGATTGGTAGTTCAGCTTTGCGAAGCATACAACATACCACTGACTGAGGTTAAACTTAAGGTTTGGCAAGATAAATTAAAGATACCAAACAGTACAGTTCTTAAAGAAGCATACGACATTATTACAGATGGTCGTGGATCTTCACTTAAGATGCCTAGTATAGCAGAATTTATGGCTATTTACAAGGAACGAGAACGAATATATACAAAAAAACGTATAGAAAATTCTCAGCAACTTGCCCATAAGGATATAGATTATTCTAAATCCAAGAAAATGTTTGAGGATTTAAGAAATTTTATCTCGGAAGGCAAGACAATAAATAAAGGAGTTTGCGGTATGCCTGTTGATGGAGTTCAAGATGGGCGTAAATTTACTTTAACCAGGGGAGATGATGGAAAAGACTATGTTCAGTTCCATAATTAGCATATTTGGATGCTCAGATCTCTCTGTATCGCAATTTTATTGATAAGGAGGATGAATGATAAGGGTTGTTATAAAGAAACTCTGGAGAGGACATATGGTGTCGATTCGGGACTATATTGTCAAATCAGGGATACAAAGTGGTGGCATTGAAGTCACACACGATAATAAGACCATGTTTTTGTCTCCAGAAGTATTGGAGCGTGGTCAATCTCAAACTAAAGAGGTTCCAAGTAAATTCAATGAGAAAAAATATAGCTTAGTGGATTTTAGATGGAACCCTGAAAATGATAAACAAGAAAGGTTGATATGAATAAAGATGAAATTGAAGCAATGGGGAAGTTTTTCAGACAGGCATTTGATATGTCTAATGGAACTCCAAATTCAGATGAAGTTAAATATGAAATGACAAAGCAAGCCAAAGATCGTTTTGAGAAACATGAAGAACGACTCGAACTTGCAGTAAAAAGGGGAGCCGAAGGTAGAAAAGAGCACTCAAAAGTAATTAATGAGATGAAAGAAGATATACTGGCTCATGAAAGACTTGCTGATAAGTATAGCCAGTCTGTGGATAAACAGTTAATGCAGATCCGCAAGGATTACCGTGAACTCCAGCAGGAAGTGCTCGATGATCTTTCTGTAATTAAGGATTGGATAATTGCAACTAGCCATTCTGATAAAGAACGTATCCGTATAGAGCTTGAAAGGCACAAGGAAATTGAAAAGGGGAAACTAACTACTGGTATGATCTTAGGCAGTAATGCTTCTCTAACTCCTAATGTCCCCAGAGATATACCAAAGAGTTTAGACGATGCTCTGCTGGAAAGGCCTGTCTCAGAACTTGAACTTTCAATAAGATCCTTAAATGTTCTTGCAAATACTAATATCAAAACTGTA
>CAYSOH010000191.1:0-1843 GCA_964432625.1 uncultured archaeon | reverse complement strand
TGGGAGGAACTAATTTTCCACTTCCTAATTCATTGCGTATTGCAATTGCTGCATACTCTCCAGATAGCATTCCAACATGAACTCCTCCTTTAGTTATGGGATTTGTGAGTCCAGCTGAATCTCCCACAACGTAGGCGTCTTTTGTTGAGAATTGAGGTATTGGTCCGTCTCTTGGAATTAGTCCACCGTTCTGTTTGTCCCCTAAGTCATTTAGTATTCTTTTGTCAGGATTCACACTCATGTGCTCCTTACAGAAGTATTCTAATCCTTCCTTTGCTCCATTAGTAGCAACAATTCCTACATTGAATATATCCTCTCTGGGGAATACCCAGATGTAACCATTTGCGTACATTGGATCAATATAGAAATCAAAATAATCAGTGTCAGGAAAATCAACATCCTTGGTTCTGAATTTGTACTGAAGCCCGGGTAAAAGTCTCAATTTGTCGTTACCTTTCAAACCAACTTGTGTAACTATACTTGGAACTCTACCTTCTGCAATAACGAGCTGTCTGGCTTCAGCGACCTTTTCATTTTTTGAGAATAATTTCCAGTGCCCATATTCTTTGGTTACTTTCGTTATTTTTACTCCTTCGTACCTTTCCGTACCAGCCGCAACAGCATCGTCGGAGATCTTACTATCAAGGCCCCACCTGTGTATCGAATAACCTGGAGACATCAAGCCAACCGATTTTCCGTTTGGCATTCTTATTCGATTACCTTTAACTTCTCTTATTGCCCAATCTCCAACAGGATAATTAGTGTGTTCGAGGGCTATTTTTCCTAGGCCTTCACCACAGTGTATGGGATCTCCAACCCGCTTCTTACGATCGAATGCAACTACTGAGTGTCCCGCCTCAGCTAGGCGCAAGGCGGCCATCCCTCCAGCAGGTCCTTGCCCAACCACAGCTACATCAAACATAGGAAGGTCCGATTGAGCCTTGATAATAAGCCCTTACTTTTTGTAATCTCTAAGAACGGGTCTTGCGTCTCTGTATGAAGAAAGTTCTTCAAGAGGAATCTCACAAACAATGACTCCTTCATCAAATGCTGGTATCTCTGCCATTGTTTTTCCTCTTGGGTCAACGACTACAGATTCACCAGCAAAAGTTAAACTTCCTTGTGTACCAACGTTGTTTACGTAGGCATAAAAACATGTTGTTTCTATTGACCTAGCCGGAAGAACTCTGTGAAAAAGGGGCCGTGAAGTAGTTGGACTTGCAGATAGATTAAGGATTAAGTCTGCCCCATTGTGAGCCAATCCCATAGAGGTTTCAGGGAAGAAAATATCATAACAGATTTGTATTCCTATATTCCCAAAAGGTGTTTCAAAAACTGGCGTCTGGTTTCCTTGACCGAAGAATAATTTTTCTTCGAACGGACCAAAATTAGGAAGAAACTGTTTACGATAATGTCCAATATAGCCATCAGGCCCAATCAAAATCGCTGAGTTGAATAATGATTTCCCAGCTTTTTCTACAATTCCCGTTGCTATGTGTATATCATATTTCTTTGCCAGTGTAGACATTCCAGATTGTGCCTTTCCATTACTAGGTATCTTCTCAGAAACTTCACTATAGTTGTCACGTAAATTGTATCCTGTAATGAACAATTCCGGAAAAGCAATTAGGTCTACTTTGTCTTCAGTACTATTTTGAGCTTTTTGTATTAGATCTTCCATTTTCTTCAAATTCTTTTCGATATCTCCAAGAACGACAGGGACCTGACCCATTGCCAAATACATAATGGGGTCATTTAGACCCATTAATAATAGATGTTACTACTAAATTTCAATAAGCCCTACTTGCTGAAGTGAATGTGAAACTTCTTCCAGATACTCAGA
>CAYSOH010000190.1:0-1860 GCA_964432625.1 uncultured archaeon | reverse complement strand
GTCAGTTCAAAATATTCTTTAGTTTGTTCCTGACCATCTATCTATATCGTTAACAATAAAAACAATTATGAAGAACTACCAATACTATGCTCATGCAAACCAAAGTTCTACCGTAGTAGGATTTAGAGTTTCTGATTTAGAACTCAAGAAACTCAGAGATACAAAGGAAACACTTGTTAAGCTTGGAATCAAAGGGACGACCTCTGATACCCTCAGAGTTATCTTGAATTCCTTTAATCTCGAATCATGGAAACAGCAAACACAACAATTGATTACAAAAACATAGAATCATCATTTGAAATGCAAGTAAATACAATAAAAATTCGAAACAAAAGGAAATCAAAGGGGAAATATGGTTCCAAACATCGTCTGCCATTTACACCAAAGAAAGTTCTAAAGAATGACGTTCCAAAAATAAAAGAACATCTTCATGTATCACTTTGGTCTGACATGGAGAATAAGGTCTATCCAAAGAGAACAGTGCTTGTCTCCAATCTCCTTCATGATCGTGAGGCAGTGATGTTATATTCTCCAACTGGTGTTGGAAAGACTTGGCTCTCTCTTGCAATTGCATTGATAGCTGCAGGAGGTGGGAAACTAGAGTTATTAGATTGGGCAAATGAGGATCCACAACCTGTCTGCTACATAGATGGCGAAATGCTGGAAGAAGATATTCATGAAAGGATAAAGCTTTTGATCCCATCTTTGGATTTGGATGAAGATAAATTGAGGAAAAACTTCAGCTTCATCTCCAGAGTTTCTCAAACGGATGATGTCGAAGAATTTCTTAGTCTTGAACTAGAGGAGAACCAGTGGGAGCTTCTCAATTGGGTAAAAAACAATACTAAACAAGGCAGTCACCCCATTGTTATCCTGGATAACCTGAGTAACCTAGTTGAACTTGGTGATGATAACTCTGCTGGACAAATGCAAAACTTCAACATGATGGTGACAAAAGCTAGGAAATCAGGTTGCTCCATGGTCATTGTTCATCATACTGGGAAGAGCCTTGGAATTGGTCCTGATGGTATACCAACATGGAGAGGAAGCTATGATATGGCTACAAGGTTGGATAAAACTATTTGCCTATTGCCATGTCAGTCTTCATTGGATGGTTATGTGACTTTTCAAGTGCTAGAAGGCAAATCAAGAAAAGGTCAAAGGATCAGTTTGTCGATTCAGTTCAATCCGATGGAGAAAAAGTGGGAACTTTTTGATGAATCTAGTACTGAGGATAGGCATCAATTAGTTAAAGAGTTGCTTGAGAAAAGATGTATAGCAAAGTATGAGGACTTAAAAGATGTGTTGGAGAGGTCTGCAAGTTCAGCAGAGAGATATATAAAACAAGCAATTGAATGTGGTTTTTTTGAAGAAGCTGATTGGAAGAAATGGAAACAAGAGGCAAAGACTGGACAATTAAGCCGAGAAGAGAGAATAGAAATGGGTAAGAGGCATATTGAGAAAAACTATATTGTGATAGTTAATGAAACAGGCAGAGGAGGAAGATATGTTGTTGAAAGGAATCCATTTCCAGAACTGGAGAGTACAGACTTTTAGCACACCGTATAGGTTCTACGTTGGAACCAACGGTTCCTACATTTTTCATCACCACACTATTTTTCTAAATGGTGATGACTTTAAAATTGAAGAAAAAATCTGAGAGCCTTTTATATATAGCGCTAACGGATTTTACCCCACTTCAATTTATTTTTTACGCGACATATAAAATTGAATTGACTAGGAGATATTTGGGTTAATAGAGAAAAATAAAGAGGCTGGTAGAGGTACATAATCATTTGATTTAATATATATTTAATCATAATACAAACCTGTCCCATTATACCTGTCCCATTATGTATT
>CAYSOH010000189.1:0-1864 GCA_964432625.1 uncultured archaeon | reverse complement strand
ACTTAGCTGTGGCATCCTTGGTTGTTTCAACATGCACTCTTCCGCTGTTGTCATAGGTATGAATTGGGTGTAAAAACAAGGTTTCATCATTCTCATCTTTCTCAAATCCAATATTTGTTGGTATTTCAATTCTTTCACCATTGATTGTAATATTTAATTGGAGGTGATAATGGTAGTCAGATTTTATTCCCTGTAAGGTGTAATAACATATTTCACTTTTCAGATATTCACTCTCTTCCACAGTAGTTTCGTTCGATATTTTAGGCAGATTAAGATAGTATACACTAGTTAGAATTGAAATGGTGATAAGTACTAACAATAGTCCCTTAAGTGTTTCTTGTCTATTTGTCTTTGCTACCAAAGATAATCATCCCTCCAAGTATTATTGCACCCATTGCAGACAATACTGCAATATTTAGAAGAAAAGCAGGTTTATCTTCCTCATCTTCTATTTCTTCTTCAGTTGTAGATGTATCTTGAAATCCGGGAGTAAGGTGAACATCTGGGTTAACAGTGACATTTCCATAAATTTTATCGCCATTAGAAACAATGTCGACAAATGCGTAGGTTCCCACAATGTCATAATAACTCATGTTCAAAGCAGTTTCATTGAATACCACATCAAAATAAGCATTACAATTTTCATCTACTTTTGTCCCATTTACGTGCTCACATGAATCAGTTAAATTTCCTGAATCCCAATCTTCCTCTCCATTATAAATTCCATCTGAATTCGCATCTACTAGAATTCTATGGGTTATATTCTCAGTATCATCAACATTAATCCAACGAGCAGTATCATTTACCAACATTTGAATATTTCCAGGAACAACACCATTTTCTGAGACAATTATTGTAAAAATTCCACCAGTATGCGCAGTAGCTACTGGAGAGACTATCTGAAAGCATAAGATAAGTCCAATCACTGCACCTATTATTACTTCTTTTGCCTTCATATATTTGTATTGTAAATAGCCTATAAATAAAAGGTTATACTGCCCAAAGTAATGCAGACTAAGGAGATGGCCCTCGCGGCTTTAATTGCCCTCAGTCTGATTAGTGCTTTTACATATTTTTTAGTTTCAGATGAAGACACATCTTTAGATAATGACATAACGATAATGGAAGATCCACTATTGCAGGGAGAAGGACATGATCATATGGATGCTTCAATGCATAATATGAGTAGTGGGAACATAAAGCAAATAGAGTATAATCCTCTTACGAATGGCGGAAATGCTGAGGTTACTGTTGCAGATTCTCCAGATGGTAGAACATATGCATATCAAGCAGGATGGTCTGAATTCCATATAACTGACGTCACAGATCCTTACAATACAACAGTTATGGGGAAATATACAGATCCTAACACCCAGCTTCTTGACATAAAATATCTTGAATTTAGTGGAAGAGAATACGTTATACTACAAAATCAGTTGGTTGATCCTGGTTATGCAGATCCTCAAGTCGGTGAATGGGGAGATCCAACTCAGGTCAGTGTAGTTTTAGTGGATGTAACAGACAAGACAAATCCCGTTTGGGTGGATAGCTGGTATGATTCAGATCATCCTAGTGGGCCACATAATCTATACACACATATGATAGATGGTGAATGGTATATTTTCGTTGCAAATCCTGATTATGAAGGCTGTGATATTGCAGTGGGAGAAGCATGTGGAGGTGTTACTATAGCTCATTTGAATCTTCAAGGATCAGTAGCTAGAACTTTGGAAGGAGTACCTGGTGCAGGATATGGCCATACAGTAATCAAAGTTGGAGAATATGAAGTTGCTTGGGAAACGACAAGAGGAGGATGGATTTACATTCATGATATGACAGTTCAAACTTGGCCAGGTAATGATCC
>CAYSOH010000188.1:0-1867 GCA_964432625.1 uncultured archaeon | reverse complement strand
TGGCGGTGATGTTCGCCGCTGACAAAGCAGCCGCATCTGCAGCATCCACGGCCCAAGGGGCCGATACCGTTCCCGGATAGTGGTACCAGGTCGTGATCGGAATAGCCTGATCGAAGACGAACGGACCCTCCTCGACACGCACCTCCTCCTCGTCCTCCCACCAGAGGCACCCGGTGATGGTGGAGCTCAGCATCAGCAGCACGAGCAGGTGAGTTACTCTGGACATAGGCCGCGGTTGGCAGCCCCGTTGAAAACCAATCCCATCATGCGGCTGCGGCTGCTGAGGTACCTGAGTCCCCACCATTGTCTTCAGAAGGCCCATTCAACTTCGCCAATATTGTGCAAAGAAGAGCCATTTTTTCATATTCTCCCTGAACATTAGGATTATCCGGCTCCTCGATAAACTCGCTCATGAGGTCTAATTCTGTTTTTAGTAAATCGTTTAGGTAGCAATGAGTACAGGGAAAATATTCGCTATGGTCCCGATGAAATTGTATTGGCACATTAGCGTGAATATTGGTATCCGCCTTCTCGAAGCTTTCGATTAAGGTATGCAACACATCCATTCCATTGATATGTCTGTCAAAGTACTCAGATAGACCTTTAGAGACATGATCAGCTTCTTTAGGAGTGAACTCTATTGAGGTATTATCTCCAAAGTCCTTGTAGGTCTTTCCTGCCATGGGACTGTTTTGGTGATATTCTTTTTCAATTTTAGACTCCATAATTTTGTCCAAGAAGGGACTCCAATGAGCATCCCATACAGTGCTTTCCAAGTATACGTTGGTGTCTCCAGCGACTTTTGATAAAGTGAACATTTGATTATGAGTGAGAGTTAACGTTTCTGGATCATCACCAATGATGTACACGTCAGATTGTTCAACCAGATTCAACAAGGATTCCGCTGAACCAATTATCCAATCTAATTCTTCATGTCGAAGGTATAGAATTGGTTCGACAAGGGAAATCTCTGGATGAGTGAATCTGAATTTAGGGCCACCCCCTCCATCCGATGGACCCTCTGAAATCATACTGTGGGGTCCATATCCCCTGCTTTCAATCCATCCAATACTCCGGGTTCAGCCCCGCTCCTTCTCAAGCAGTCCCGGCACCGACTCGAGAACCGAATCTCTGGCCGACTTCCATGACATCCCCAACTCCCTCTCGGCCGGAGTTGCATCCCAGTAGATCTTTCTCTTCAGATGCTGTCTTGCCCATGACAGCGTGATTCGCTTATCGAATAGCGGCCCAAAGACCAACGCAATCACGTAGGGAACAGTGAATCTCGGGGTCTTGAGCTCGGGGTACTCCTTCCTTAGCGTCCTCGAAATCTCAGAGAACTGCATATCCCCACTCACCGTGAGGTATCTTCCGGCGTTCTGCCCCATGGTCAATGCCCTTACATGCGCCTCAGCCACATCCCTCACATCGACGATGTTGATTTGGATGGGAATCAGTAGAGGCACCTTTCTCTTGACTAAGGCGTTCAGGAACGAGAGCGATCCGCGAAGGTGTATCTTGCTCAGTGGAGGGCCGAAGACCACACTCGGGTGGATTGTGACCATCCGCGGCCTCCCTACACCACCATCCTTCGAATGCCAATCCCTCACGACCCTTTCTGCCATCACCTTGGCCAACCCGTATGGGTTACCGTCGAGCGTTGCATCATCGGCCCATGTCTCGGTGGTCAGTGTCTCCCCATTTATCCACTTCATCGGTCTTATCGCCGCGGTTGAGGAGGTGTGGACGAACCTCTCCACAGTTCCTGCAGCATCAATCGCCGCAACTACATTCTGAGTTCCAATCACACTAGGGTCCACTATCTGCCTTTGAGGGTCCTTTGCACTAATCCTAACCGCGGCTGCGG
>CAYSOH010000187.1:0-1912 GCA_964432625.1 uncultured archaeon | reverse complement strand
AGGGTCACATTATGGGTAAAGGGACTTTAGAGGAATTATCAGAATGGTCCAGAAGTGTTAATATTCGTTATTTGACAGTATATGCATTTTCATTAGAAAATTTTAGTCGTGAGGAAGAAGAACTTTCCCCTTTAATGGATCTATTTGCACAATCTTTTTTGGATGCAGGTAATGATCCAAGAGTCCACGAGAATAAAGTACGAGTTCGAGCATTAGGCCATCGGGAAATGCTTCCTAAGAATGTTATAGAGGCTATAGAGTATGCTGAAGATAAAACTAAAGATTACAACGATTACAATTATAATTTAGCTGTAGCTTATGGGGGACGTCAGGAAATAGTAAGATCTATGGAGAAGATAGCAAAGAAAATTGAATCAGGCGAACTCAATAGCTCTCAAATTGATGCTGATCTCATATCTGAGAATCTATATACCAGTGACCTTCCAGATCCTGACCTCATATTACGAACATCTGGAGAGGAAAGAATCAGTAATTTCTTGTTATGGCAACTAGCCTATTCCGAACTATACTTTGCAGACGTTTTCTGGCCAGATATGAGAAAGATTGATTTCCTGCGTGCAATTCGCTCTTTTCAGCAGCGGAAGAGGCGCCTGGGCCGCTAACAACAAGCTTTAACGGACCTCCTTATGCAAGAGAGTATGCTAGAGCGCTATGCCCGACTTCCAATCGATAGTCCAAGGACGATAATATTGGTTGTAGTGCTTCTTACACTGATAGCTTTTCCATCTCTTCTCAAGGTTGAATTTGCAACGGATGTACAAGCGTTTCTTCCACAATCTGAAGAGGTAGAAACATATGATAAGATATCGGATCAGTTTGGTAAAGATTCTAGTGTTGTGAACCTTTACGTTACTCCAACTGTCGGTAATAATGTTCTGACTATGCAGAACCTAGCGGATATTTTAGTTTTACACCACCAATCCTCAGAGATAGAGGGAGTTCAGGACGTGCTTTCTGTTGCTGGTTTTTTCGATGATGCACTAAGAGATAGCGGCACATCACTTGACGAAGTCAATAGTCAAAGATGTCATGAATATGATGATTCTAATGCAAACGGAAAATATGATGAATCAGAGGAAGTTTGCACTCGTTCAAATTGGGATGAGGTATGGGATTCTATAAAAACATCTAATCAAGAAGGGAATTACACATGGGATGACGTTGCGTTTGCTATGGATGTGCTTGTAAATCGTGACATGAATATGAATCCATTACTTTTTCCAGAATTCAATAAGAATGCACCTATATCAAATTCTACAATCATAATGATTAATCTCAATCCTGAATTAACGACTCAAGAAAAAAAAGAAGTTGGTCAGAAAATAAGAATACTATCTGATAACCACAATTCAGGTTCAGGAAGCGAGATTCAGGCTGAAGCCTTCTCGGTTCATCTTTTGGCATATGATGTAGATCAATCTACACAAGATACCAATTTACTAATGGGTTTAGGTATGCTTGTTGTTACTGTAATCCTTCTCTGGTTCACATTCAGACATTGGAGTTATGTTGTCTTACCATTAGTGACATTAGTTATTTCAGTTATTTGGACGTTTGCATTTGGAGTTATAATGGGAATAACATTTACTGCAATAGATGTTGCAGTTGTGCCTTTGGTAGTAGGTTTAGGTATTGATTTCTCAGTACATATAAGTCGGCGATATCAGGAAGGACTGAATGCAGGAAATAGTGTAGAGGAAGCCCTTCTGGAGTCCCAAGTACACACAGGGAGAGCACTAACCCTTGCAGCAATTACTACAATTATTGCTTTCTTATCAGGCATAAGCGGAGGTGTTGGTCCGGTGCGTGATTTCAGCTTGCTCTGTGCGGCGGGGATTTTCTCCGCATTTATTTTGACCGTTTTTTTCTATACCTCTTTAAGATATTTGGT
>CAYSOH010000186.1:0-1943 GCA_964432625.1 uncultured archaeon | reverse complement strand
GTACTGTTTCAAGATTAACTGAGAAGGGTTTCATGGTGTTTATAGCTTCTGCAAAGGTTCTTGTTCTTTTGTGGTCCTCAGTTAGTCTTTCAATATTGTTTTCTAGGGCATAAATTCCTGCTGAGGCTATCACTCCCGCTTGTCTCATACCTCCTCCGAACATCTTCCTCCATCTATGGGCTTGGGTAAGATCATTATTACTACCAACCAAAACTGAACCTACGGGTGCCCCTAATCCTTTAGACAGGCAAATCGATACTGTGTCAAAATCGCGGACAACTCGTGCTGGATCAGTTCCACTTGCCACCGCTGCGTTGAAGAGTCTAGCGCCATCCATGTGTAATTTGCAATCTTTTTCTTTTGCAATTTTACAAATTTCATCCAATGTTTCTTGGGAATAAACTGTACCGCCGCCACCTTGTGCACTATTCTCCACACAAACGAGGCTGCCATTTGGATAATGTGAAAGGCTCCCCTCTGCTTTTCTAATCGAATTTGACACTTCCTCTGGAGTCATGAGGCCATTCTTTGCATGAACTAACGCAACAGAACATCCTGAAAGTGCTGCAAAGGCACCTCCTTCGTATTGGTAAACATGGCTATGGGCTTCTGTAACAATCTCATCTCCAGGTGATGTGTGTGTTCTAGTTGCTACGATGTTTGACATTGTGCCTGAAGGGACGTACAATCCGGCTTCCTTTCCAAGAATCTTAGCTGCCTTCTCTTGTAATTCAATTACTGTTGGATCATCACCTAAAACATCATCTCCAAGAACTGCTTTGGACATTGCTTCCAGCATGCCTTCTGTGGGCTGAGTTACCGTATCACTACGAAGGTCTATCACGAATTGCCTTCTGTGGAGTGATTATAATAATTTCTTTTTTACCAACCTAGGCCGTGAATACTCCTGACCACGCGTTTAGCACTCACAATACCATTATTATGGTACTGTAGCCCTGAACGACAGGCTTGTGTCCAATAAATATCTGTACACTGGCTATCTATTTCTCTCCAGATATCATTCCTATTTATTGAGTTTTCTAGGCTGAATATTGGTAATTTTGGTTCATATGTCTTGATTATTTTCGAGGAATCTATATTATTTTCAACAAAATCCTCATAATTTTCCGTATTGTAGACAAAAGTTATCACTTTATCTATCTTAATGTCGGACATTATTGGCTTTATTGTATTTGTAATGTAATATTTCCCGGTTTTTTTGTTCGTATATGTCTGATGCACCCATGGCATGTTCTTTATTGATGAAAAATCTGAATGCAAGACAACATAACAGTTCATTTTGTCCCACTTTTTCAATTCATCAACTAATGATTCAGGCGCAATTTCTTCAAGTAAGGGGAGTGCTTGAAATGGTTGAGTTGCAACTACTACCTTATCGCACGTCAAAGTGTTTCCCTGATCTGTGGTGATTGTAAGTTTGTCTGAATCTCTAGATATATTTTCTACTTTTTCGCCAGTATATTGTTTGTAATTTTGTTTTGATTGTAGATCCTCTTCAATCTTGTGTATCAATCTTCCGTCTAAAACGCACCAATTTCTCTCTATTGGATTTGCGGTATCGTCTCTAATTGTTGATGTCAGAGCGTATTCGAAAATGAATGAACCGAACACGTGTGCTGGTTGTCTATCAATGTCATCAAACCTACACCAAGTATTGATCCCTATCCAAGGCATGAAGAAATGTGTGAAGACAGAGGAATTCACCAAGTAGGGGCCTAGAACGTCTTTTACACTTTTCTTTGATTCGGGGCGCAATCTAAAATGTTTGTAAAATAGAAATAGAATTCTCATACCATCAAATAGTTCTCTCCAAGTTGTCTGTCTAGTGATGAATTTCATGAATGATGTGAAACCTGAACCCATTGCAACTCTCAGTGTTTTATCCTCGAGAACAATAGCTCCTGGTAATTTATCAAATTGAT
>CAYSOH010000185.1:0-1946 GCA_964432625.1 uncultured archaeon | reverse complement strand
TGAGGTAAGTTACCATTTAGTCTTTGATTTTGGTGATGATCCAATTAACGTAATGGACCTCCCTTTAGATGAAAATAAATATTGGGAAGGCGAAATGGAAGAATTGACAATTAGCGGAGACATGGGTGGAAAAGTAGACATCCAGAAACCTGAATTGTCATTATGCCCAGAGAACGATTGCGATCAGTTACCAGAAATGCAAGAATTGTACTCAGGTCTAACAGAAGCAATCGAAGAGCTTCACAACAACGAATCATTTAGCATAACAGTTGATAGAAACAACGATGGACTTCCAGATGTGATTACTGAATGGAATGATATTTTCCCAATGTATATTCCAGAAACATGGATGGACGAAATTTTCCAAGAAATTTTAGAAGAGATTTCATGTGAAGATGACGAGTCTGCACAAGAAGGAGAGGACTGTGACGAAACGGCAGAAGAGGAATTCAAAAGGTTGAATTTGAGAATAGAGAACAATAGATTCGCATTTGGACCTTACTCCGTTCATGAAATTGATGACTTTGGACCTATACCTTACGCATTCGAAACTGGAGAAAAGGAAAGCGCAACAGCTTCTGACGGAACAGAATACGAAGGATACCAAGTATTCCCAACAGACAGATGTTCAGAGAACAATCCAAAAAGAGATGACGATGAATGTGATCGTGAAGATGAAGAAGACGATGGTGATGATAGTGACGATGACAGAGATGACGATGATGAAGGAATTATTCCAGGAGGCAGTCGTTCAGGACACGATGGTGAACACGAAGAAGAGTGTCACGACGACCCATTCTGTGATTCAGAAATCATTTGGTTCCATGATGCTGAGACTGGACACCCAGCGTACATCAACATGGATATGCCTAATTTGAAAGAAGAAGGATATAGAGTAGAAATGATGCCAATTGAATCATCTGTAGCAGAAGCACAAGTAGATGCTAATGCAGATACTGAAAATCCAGAAAAGACAACTTTGATAGAATTTGATGCAGAAGAAATAGAAGAAGAAGCTTCAGCATTGCCAGGATTTGGAATCATGGCTGCCGGAGCATCCTTAGTATTTGCAAGCAGAAGATTTAGGAGTTAAGTATGGAACCACAGGAGCAGCTCCGAATTGCAGTAGGGGCTGTTATCCTAGTGTATGTAGGATACTGCTTATTCAATCAGAAAGTTTGGGTTCGAGGAGATATTGGTTTGAAGAGTACGGTTTTCGCATGGGGAACTAGAGAAGACAACCAAACAATATTCTTACTCCACACCATCATTGGAACGGTATTAGGGATCTACTTGATCGCAAGCCCGTTTTTATGGTAAAATTAGAAGGTTTACACGTAGTAACAGGAGCATTTGGTTACACTGGCCGCTGGATTGCCCATCATTTACTAGAACGAGGAGCTGAAGTTCGAACCCTTACAAATTCAATCGGCCGAGCCGATCCTTTTGATGGAAAGGTAGAAGTTCACAGATACGATTTCGACGATAGAAAAAAATTAGTTGAATCTTTGAAAGGAGCATCTGTACTTTACAATACATATTGGGTAAGATACACAGTAGAAGGACAAGGTTTTGCACACGCCCTTGCGGTAAAGAATAGTAAAAAATTATTTCTTGCAGCTAAAGAAGCAGGCGTTGAAAAGATAGTTCATATTAGTGTGGCAAACCCACACAAAGCACCAGATTGGGCATACTTTAGAGGAAAAATAATAGTAGAAGAATTTCTAAAGAAAACAGGAGTTCCATATTCAATAATCAGACCAACACTTCTCTACGGGCGACCACAAGATGTATTGGTAAACAACATCACTTGGTTGTTACGCAGGTTTCCATTGTTTGGAATGTTTGGGGATGGGAAATATCCAGTTCAACCAATATATGTCGATGATGTTGCGAAGATTGCTATAGATCAAGGTCAATTAACTGAAAACACGTTAGTAGATGCT
>CAYSOH010000184.1:0-1953 GCA_964432625.1 uncultured archaeon | reverse complement strand
CTAGTCCCCACTCTAACATTTCACTAGAATTCAGGTTTTTTCCTCCAAAAAATAGAGCTTGTGTGCGTCCTAGCCCGATTAATCTTGGCAAGATGTATGTTGTTCCACCAGCCGGCACAAATCCGCGTTTGAAATGTGCACTTAACAATTTAGCAGATTTTCCCGCGATTCTATAATCTCCAGCAAGAGCAAAACCAAGTGATCCTCCCGCAACTATTCCATTTAGAGAATTTACAACGGGTTTTCCCATAGTCAGAATCGTAGTAAAACAAGCATGTATCTGTTCGGTCAATTTGTAGAAGAGATCACCAGCTTTTGGCAGATGCTCTCCCATCTCATTTACGTCTCCTCCTGATGAGAATGCTCTTCCTTTCCCAGTTATAACCAAGCATTTCACAGAGTTATCCTTCTCAGCATCTTTGACAGCCTTATTCAGTTCGGTAGCCATCTCTAAGGTTATGGAATTCAATTTTTCAGGTCTATTCAGCGTTATAATCCTAATATTTCCATCGTTTTCTACTAGAATGGTCATCTTCTTTTCCTCAGGGCAACTAGTAAAATTAGGCTGAAGATTACAGATATTGGTGATAATGCAGGCGTTATTTCTCCATCCTCATCGACCACGTTTCCTAATTCTAATGTAATCAAAGTTAGATCTGCTTCTTCCCCGACCTGAATCAATCTAAGATATTGTAAGGCGTTACTGTTTTTCTTAATCGTTTTTGTTTCACCAGGTTCGATTCTTTCCGTTACGCCATTTCCGGCAGTAACATTGTACGCTGCCCCCCATCCAGTATTGATTACTTTAACCGAATCTGAAGTTTCACTGACAATTTCTAGATGTCCTCCAAATAATTCTAGATTTTCCCATGCTAAGTCATACATCAGTAATTCATTTGACAATGCTTCTCTGATAGTAGTAGGCTCTATAGGTGACCATTGCATATTGTCAACTTCAACGATTACACTTATTGCAGTTCTAGCACCATATCCCCATGCTATTGATTCTCCAGCTCCACTAGGATCACGATATGTCAATCCTGAAACATTTGTAGATTCATTCAAAAAATGCTCATACAGCTCCCAATCCGCTATTGGTACTGCAAACTCTCCCGTGATTTTCCAAGGAAGAACAATGTCATTTGACCCCGTATGTCCTGAGAAATAGACATACAGATTCATCCCCCTCATCAATTCCATATTGGCTTGAGTTTCAATTTCACTTCCTTCACTGGGACCCCTATATGTTCCAGATGCAGGACAAGAACCACGTGTGTCGCTAGTCCCATACATTCCCCACATGTAAGGATAATTCCGGTTCAGGTCCACTCCATTCCAGTTGTTTCTACAGTCTTGTAAATAACCATCAGCATTCATTACCGGAGTAACTACCAGTCTTTTTCCTTCCAGATAAGAGGGATCTGCAGCGCTTCTCTCAAGGACGTCTTGCAGGAAAAGAAAAGCAGCTTCGACAGACATTCCTTCATTTCCATGATGTGAACCATCAACATACATGGTTGGTAAGGCAGCTAACTCCTCATCTGTTAATTCGGTGATATTGAGCGCAACGTCTACAGAGAAAATCTCTAACCCTAGACCTGTACTAGATGCATGTTCAGAGTAAATGGCCATATCTGGATATTGACTTGCTAGTTCTTCTGTATCATCTTTCATTGTGTAGTAATTGTGCAGAACTTCCACAGCTTCACTAGGCTGTGATACAAAGACCAGACAAACAATTGCTAAAAGTGGTAGCAGATATCGCACTTGAATAGGAAATGGAGCCTCATCAAATAAGTTTTCGATGAAAAGACAAACACTTTAGTCTAGTGTCAATGGCCAACTAATGTCAGGTTTGCTTGAGAACAAGACTGCAATTGTCACCGGAGGTTCCAAGGGTATTGGATTTAGTATAGCTGAACGCTTTTCTAAAGAAGGTGCAAAAGTAATAAT
>CAYSOH010000183.1:0-1967 GCA_964432625.1 uncultured archaeon | reverse complement strand
CTACCTGCGGGCGCCATTTCACATGCTTTTCTCAGTAAACCTTTTTGCAATTTGCTAAATCTTTCGTAGTCGTTTTCCTTCCAAAGTCTAGCAACTGAATTTTTCTTGCGTATGGTTCCTTCTGAACTGCATGGCGCATCTACAAGGTACAAATCGGCTTCAGTGTTTGGAAATGATTTGAAATCCCTCAAAGTTACAGTTGTGTTTGTTACTCCTAATCTATCTAGATTTCCTCTTAATGATTTCAGCCTAGCATGCCTTGAATCATTTGCTATTATGTGTCCTCTGTTTTCCATTATGGCAGCCATTTGAGTGGTTTTAGATCCTGGTGCAGCACAGCAATCTAAGATAGTATTTTCACAGAGAAGATCACTTACAACCAATGGAGGTATCATTGAAGTCAATTCCTGAATATAAATCTGGCCGGTAAAATGTTCCAAACTGCTTCCGAGATTGGTTAGTTCAGATGCATATCCAGTGTCAATCCAGGGAATCCTTGTAATGTTATGGTCATATTCCTTGAGTTTATCTAGAATGAGGCTTTCGTCTCCTTTTAGATTATTTATTCTAAATGTCTGTTTTAGTGGTTCTCTGATGTGTTCTGAGAATTTTTCTTTAGAATCGACTAAAGATCCATATCTTTCAATAATTCCATTTTGAGCCGTTTTAAATGGCTGCATAAACTATGCTCTGATGATAGTGGCCTTTGGATTTTTTACGGTTGCCATTCTGTTTCTAGTATCAACTATCAGTTTGGCGTGTTTAGCCATTAAATCGTAATCCACATTTGTGTGATCGGTAGTTATCACTATAGCGTCTTGCTTCTCTATATTATCTTTTGTAAGTTCGGTGTTTTTTAACAATTTGACAGTTTTTACATAAGGGTCATGATAACAGACATTTGCTCCTTTGTATTCTAGTAATTCCATTATTCTGAGTGCAGGAGATTCTCTCATGTCATCGATGTCCTTCTTGTAGGCAACGCCTACTATCATTATCTTGCTATCCTTGACACTTTTTTTGTAGTCATTAAGTGCTCTTGCTATACGGTGTGTGATATTTTCCGTCATCTTCCTGTTAACTTCACCGGCCAATTCTATAAATTTCGCTTCAGTATTGTACTCTTTTGCTTTCCATGAAAGATAGAAAGGATCTATAGGTATACAGTGTCCACCCATTCCAGGACCAGGATAGAATGGCATGAATCCAAATGGTTTCGTTTTGGCGGCATCTACAACTTCCCAAATGTTTACACCCATTCGGTCAAGAACCAATTTTAGTTCATTCACCATAGCTATGTTGACAGCTCTGAAAATATTCTCCATGAGCTTTGTTGCCTCGGCGGTTTCCATTGAACTCACTTCGACAGTTTTTGAAACAATATTTTTGTAAAGCGCTCTGGTCACTTTCAGACAATCCGATGTGAACCCGCCCATTACTTTAGGTATTTTAGAAACGGAGAATTCTTTGTTTCCTGGGTCTTCCCTCTCAGGAGAATACGCTAGGAAAAAATCTTTTCCAGCTTCTAATTTCGACTTTTCAAGAATTGGTTTGACTACTTCCCTAGTAGTACCTGGATAGGTAGTAGATTCTAGTACAACCAATTGCCCTTTCTTCAAATGGTTTCCAATAGCATTTGATGCTCCTTCCACGTAGCTCATATCAGGTTGTTCGTGTTCATCGAGTGGTGTTGGGACACAAATTATCAAACAATCCATGTCATCGACCACTGAGAATTCAGTCGTAGCGGAACCCTTGTTATTAACAAAATTACACATTGCCTCGTTAGAAATGTGTTTCATCACTTGCTTTCCAGCATTGATTTCATTGACTCTATCTTTATCTTTGTCAAATCCAGTTACCGCGAATCCTCTTTTGGCGAATTCCAAACCAAGAGGTATTCCAACGTAGCCCATTCCAATGATTCCAATATTGGCTTTTTTGCCATCAATTTTACCACAGAGTTC
>CAYSOH010000182.1:0-1972 GCA_964432625.1 uncultured archaeon | reverse complement strand
TCAATAGAGTTTATTGTTTTCCATACCCATACAGGCCCTACCATTGCAGATACACCAATTGAAATCGCAATAGAGTACCAAATCCAAACAATATCATATCCATTATTTGCAAAATAATAGGCCAATGGAGCAGAGATTAGTAAAACTCTTAGAGCTGTAATAACCAGAACTGGAAAACCTCGTCCTAGCCCTTGCATTATCCTTCCACAAGGCATTGCAATTCCAACAAAAGGATATGCAAAACAAAGGGTTCTAAGGGCACCAATACCAATCTCCTCAATTAGTGGATCATTAGTGAACAGTCTCATAATATATGGTGCTGAGATAAAGACAATCAGTGAAGCAATGGCAACGATTGCAAACGCTCTACTGATACCATAGAGAATGATCTGCCTTACCTTGTCCATCCTCTTTGCTCCTGTAAACATTCCAACTGTTGTTACTAGGCCAGTTGCAATTCCCATTATTGGCAGGAACATCAACATGTCAAGCCTGCCTGAGATAGCGTATGCAGCGACTGAATCAGGTCCGTACCCTACAACTAAAATGTAATTGAATATACCCTGACCAAATGACATAATTATCATTGATATTGAAGAGGGTATTCCTACCCACAATATTTCTTTCATAAGTTCAGTTGAGAATTCAAAATTACGTAGGTCGAATGTTATGTAAGCGTGATCTCTCCAGAAAAGCATGTAGACAAATATTGAGAATACAACCATTTGTGATACCACAGTAGCGGCTGCTGCTCCTTCAACTCCCATACCAAGTCCAAAACCACCATACTTCTCGAGATCAAATATGAATATAGGATCTAGGATTATATTCAGTACAGTTCCTATTGCAGCAACCATTACAGGAAATTTCATATCGCCTTCTCCTGCCAAAATTGAACGGAAAACAATAGAGAAAATGATGAACATCATTCCGTAGCATGTTACTCTAAGATAACTCCACGATTCATCAAGCATTTCATTTGGAGCACCAAGAGCTGAAAGAACGTCTTTTCCTAAAGCTAAACCTCCAACCGTTAGGGCGACACCTAAGACAAGTCCAAGTAATATTCCATGTTCAGCGGAGTTATCAGCTCTACGCTTATTTTCTGCACCAATAGCCCTTGATATTGATGAAGTTACTCCTGTCCCAATTCCAAATGTTATTCCCATTACAAAAAAGTAGAGAGGCAGGTTGAAGGCAACTGCAGTTATTGAGTCACCACCTAACTGTCCAATGAATAACATATCGACTATTGAATACATCGTCTGTATGGCCATTCCAGCCATAACTGGCAGAGCTATGCTCCACAATGCACTTTCCGGTTTTTCTAGAAATTCGTTTAACCGAGATTCGTCTTTCTCTCTCACTTATAGACAGCCTATTGATGACTATTTAGAATAATTGATGAATCAGATAGCCAATTTTTTGTGAAGGATTTTTTCTAATTTTTCAGTACTACCATTACAATCCTCTAGTTCTTTGTCACTAACTATCAGAACGTAGTTTGTACTTGTCTGTCCAACTATACATGGCGTAATTCCCTTTGTGAATTTTACTAGATCATCTTTTCTCTCATTCAGATGAACCATATCAACACTGATTCCCAAATTCTGTTGACATTTATCCCACCCATTTTTGTTCTTACCACTGGTAACATCACACAATGCACAGTGTGAATTACCAAATATTTTTCCTGTGAAGTATTTCAATTCACCGATTATGCCACCATCTGCGTGATAGACTCCAATAATCCGGTTTATACCCTCCATAGGGTGGATATCGTGGTTCATCTATAAAAATTCATGTTAATTGTATAAAAAGACTAGTTGCTAGTGCATAACAGATATCATACGCTTAAGGTTATATTCCAGATTATAGGCTCAGAATTTAGTGAACTCTGAAGAAGATAAGGATGACATCAATCCTCCAAGTGAATTGTATGCATATCATGCTACCAGCTCTTTTGCAAATG
>CAYSOH010000181.1:0-1990 GCA_964432625.1 uncultured archaeon | reverse complement strand
ACAAGCGGAGCTATGTTCTTTCCAGCCGAATTTACGTATATTTCTTTCAAACGGCCAGTAACATAAACAAAACCATCCTCATCGATACGACCTAAATCACCAGATTTTAGCCATTCACCATCCATCGTTTCTGCTGTCGCTTCGGGATTCTTGTAATAACCTTTCATTACATGTCTACCACGGAATTGAATTTCCCCATCTCCCTTATCATTAGGTTTATCTATTCGAACCTCGCCTGCAAACGGCTTACCAACTGAACCAAACTTGTTAGCTCCTTTGTGACCTATTGTAGCGCCTGCAGTTGTCTCAGTCATACCATATCCTTCGAATAGAGGGACATCTAGAGAATGGAAAAGTTTGAGAATATCTTGATTTATTGGTGCGGCGCCAGTAATCGCGTAGATACAATTCGACATCCCAATCTTTGCTTTTGCTTTCTTCTTGATAATTCCTCCTAAAATTGGAATCTTGAGAAGATTGACTTTTCCGCCTAAACCAGCAACTAGATTTGAATAAACCTTCTCATAAATTCTTGGAACGCCAATGAAAAGATGTGGTTGAACCTCTTTACAGTAATCAATTGCGTGCAGAGGATTGTCTACTACATGCATGTGAATTGCTTCTCGAATCCATGCATGATTATCTAGTAATTGTCCAAATACGTGAGCGCATGGAAGCCAAGAAACATATTTGTGTCCTTGTTCATAGCTCTGAATTTTTAAAACATTCTCAATTTCATACTCCATATTGTCATAAGTAAGTTCAACACCCTTGGGATTCCCAGTTGTTCCCGAAGTGTAAATCAAAGTAGCTGTATCGTTTGGCTTAATACCTGCAATGCACTCCTGAATCGCGGAGTCTTCTACATCCTTTGCTTTGGAAATGAAATCTGCCCAAGACATAGCCTTAGGATGATCTGGCATGTCTACACCATCCATTACAACAATCACTTCAACATTTTCAAGTGAATTCATCGCCTCATGAAGCCTATAGGAACACATCTTTCCTGTGTCTCCCCCATCCATTGGATTATTTCCTACGAATACAACTTTAGAATCTGAATTTCCTACAACCCATTCAACTTCATTTGGAGAACATGTATGATAAACACCCACTGCAACTCCATTACAGAAATTCGCTGCAGCATAGGCCATATACCATTCCTTACGATTATAGGAGTATATGCTTAGTTTATCATCCTTTTCGAACCCAAAAGCTTTCAGAGCTTTTGCCAAATCCATTGTTTGATTAAAAAACTCTGACCATGTTGTTGTGTCCCATTCTCCGGAAGAATTCTTAGATGATACTGCCGGTTCATTAGCATACTTTTCAGCATTTGAAATCAAATACTCAGGAGTTGTTGGAGTAGACATAAGGCATTGAATATACCCAGATTATATTAAGTTTAAGTTACAGTTTCAGAAGTTTTGTCTTGGCTAGAACAAATTCATCCTCAGAAAGGATGCCATTCTCTCTCATATCTGCTAATTGGACCAACTTGGCAAGCATCTCTTCCTCTGAACCCAAATCCAAAGATGAAGCATCCTGACTAGTTGAGGCTTCCATTTCGTTGCGTTCAATTCTTCTCTCATTAGGAGTCAAATCACTTTCTATAACTCGTGCTTCACGTGCTGAACGTCTAGCCTGCTGAATATTTACAAGAAAATCTAAGTGATTCTGCCTTTGTAAAGCTGAAACTGCAAGGTCCAGATACTTGTTAGCCGTTGTTGTGTCAAGATTTTCTGAATTTGCCTTGTCTATCATTTTCTTAGCTCGTACAAGAAGACGCTTCAGATACGGTTCAAGACTGTACTTGCAAATCTCGGTAGGTCCACCAACAAAAACATATCCTCCTCCACTTGCCATCACTCCTTTAGGTGCAGAACGTGGTTGAAAACCCCAAACCTTACGCCCTTCTTTACTAAAAAGAGTCACCTTTGTAGAAGATTCTCCAATAGATACGAAATCTGCTGTTTGAGTCATATCAATC
>CAYSOH010000180.1:0-1990 GCA_964432625.1 uncultured archaeon | reverse complement strand
AAAGAAGTGCGTGATGAGCTTCAAAATTATGTTGAAGCGTGCTATTCTGATCTTTCTATCAATTCCATGCTCAAGGTTCATCTTGACAATTTAGCAGAAGGTCACGTTCGGTTCCCAAAATTTGGCATGTTTGAGTGTCCTGAAAGCCGAAAAGAGAAGTTAAGACAATCAATCAAGAAAAATGCAGGTCAGGTTTCGGGAAGTTCACTTTCCCTTACAGGAACGTTGCCATCAGATCCGTACACTCGGACGGAATCAGATACAATGGGTCCTATGGAAGTTCCGGAATCAGCACTTTGGGGCGCTAGTACTCAAAGAGCAGTCTTGAATTTTCCAGTTAGTGGTTTCAAGATGTCCCGTTCGTTCATCCGTGCTCTGGGTTACATCAAGGCCGGGGCGGCTGAAGCCAATCTGGAACTTGGAGTTATCGACGAGAATATGCGAGATGTCATTGTCAAAGCAGCTCTTCAAGTTGCAGATGGTGAGTATGATGATCATTTCCCAGTTGACGTCTTTCAGACTGGTTCAGGAACCTCGACCAACATGAATGCAAATGAGGTCATTGCTAATATCTGCTCAAAGACCTTAGACTCTCAGGTTCACCCCAATGATCATGTGAATCAAGGGCAATCATCGAATGATGTCATACCTTCAGCACTTCATCTTTCTGCATTATTGGAGATTGAAGAAGAATTATGCCCTTCATTATTGAATTTACAGAAGGTTTTGGAGGCTAAGGCTGAAGAGTTTATGCCTGTGGTTAAGACAGGTAGAACTCATCTGATGGATGCCACTCCAATTCGCCTCGGTCAGGAATTTCAAGGGTTTGTAGGCCTGGTTGAACGGTCTTTGGACAGGTTGCTTCTCGTAAAGGATGAACTGTCACTTCTTGCATTAGGCGGTACTGCTGTTGGTACAGGTGTTAATACACACATTCGATTCTCACAGGTTGCTTGTCAACATATCTCTAGATTCGCAGGTGTTGAGGTATATGAGACGGACAATCATTTTATGGCTCAATCCAGTCTTGATGGTGCTCTAACAGCTAGTGCTGTATTGAGAGGTTTAGCGGTTAGTTTGCAGAAGATAGCAAGCGATATTCGATGGCTTGGCTCAGGTCCCCGTGCAGGTTTGGCTGAAATTGCGTTGCCAGCTGTTCAGCCAGGTTCCTCCATCATGCCCGGTAAGGTCAATCCCGTTATTCCAGAGTCAGTTATTCAGGCGGCTTCACAAGTAATTGCATGTGACACGGCGCTAGTACAAGGTGCTCAGGGTGGTTATTTTGAACTGAATACGATGATGCCTTTTGCTGCTCACAATCTCCTTCAGGCCATTTCCCTTCTAACTTCATCCTCTAATGTTTTCTCAAGTAAGTGCATAGATGGTCTGGAAGCAACTGAGCGAGGCCCAGAGCTTTTGATGTCAGGATTGATGCTTGCTACGACCCTTGCCCCAGTGATTGGATATGAGAATGCGGCCAAAATAGCCAAAGAAGCTCACGCCTCAGGTCAGACGGTGATGGCAACAGCTCTCGAAAAGACAGATCTTTCGGAAGACGAGTTGAAGGAGATACTTAATCCTGAGAAAATGTTGCAGCCTCGTTCCTAGATTCGTTCTTCTACTAGGGACTCAACTACGTTTGGATCAGCTAAAGTGGATGTATCACCGAGTTTGTCTACTTCTCCACATGCAATACTCCTCAGTATCCTACGCATTATCTTTCCAGATCTTGTCTTAGGTAGTCCCTCAGTGAATTGTATCTTCTCAGGAGAAGCGTGGGGTCCAATATCCGATCTAACCTTTTTGATTATCTCAGTTCTAGTACTTTCCGTTACTTTTTCTCCGGTTCTTAGAGTCACGAAGGCGTAGATTGCATTTCCTTTGATGTCATGTGGGTATCCTACCACTGCAGCTTCAGCAACGGACGGATGTCCGCCAATAGCACCCTCAATCTCAGCCGTTCCTAGATTATGTCCAGAAACTATGATAA
>CAYSOH010000179.1:0-1997 GCA_964432625.1 uncultured archaeon | reverse complement strand
TTCATTTTTTTGCTCTGAAAATGTTACCAAATAGAGATGGAGATTTGAAAGTTGCATCATCTACGAAATAAGATCTTGCTTTCATTGAAAATAAATCGATAATTACTACTACGAAAAACAAAATAATCAATAAAGCCATAACTTTATCGTATTGGTAATACTTTAAGTATGTTGGAATGTAATAACCTAATCCTCCAGCACCAACAATCCCTATTATTGAACCATGTCTAACATTATACTCAAACATAAACAGTAATTGAGAAATCAAGCTGTTGCCAGTCTCAGGTATCACCACTCTTTGAACAATTTCAGTTTTCTTGAGCCCCATTGCTCTAGCGGCATCTAATGTTTCTGAAGAAAGCCCCTCGATAGCTTCATATTGTAGTTTACCCAAATATCCTACAGTGTAGAAAGTTAATCCTAATACTCCCGATAATGCACCTAAACCAGTCGTTATAACAAATAAAAGTGCCCAGAGGATACTAGGCAATGTTCTCATTGCCGCAAGCAAATATCTAAATGGTATTGCTACTAAATCATTATTGAGATTTCTCGATGAAATAACAGCTATTGGTAAACTTATTATGAAACCTAAACATGTTGACACAAATGCGATTTTTATGGTCGTACTAATCCCGATGTATGCTGGTGAACATAAAAAATCAAAATCAGTTTCACATTCAGGATATGATTGTGCTTCTATTACCTTCCAGTTTGGCGGCCATAAAGATTCATGGAAAAACACTGAAAGATTTTCGTAACTATTTTCCAGTTTTGTCCAGTCTCCATCCAAAAGATCATCTAATATCAAATATGTGGTAAATAGTATGAATGTTATGAAAATAGGATATTTTTTTCTATATAGATTCATGTCAGAACCTCACTTAGAATAGAAGAATTGTTATCCTTATTTTTCTCTAATTTAAAACAACGCTTAGCAAGTTTTGCTCTTTCAACATCGTGTTCAACAATTACTAAAGTAACATTATTGCTTTCAACATAATCAAGCATAGCCTTCCAAACACTTTCTATGGTCTTATCATCTAATTCACTAAGAAATTCATCTGCGAGAATCAATTTAGCACCTTGAGCTATTGTTCTTGCTATTGCTACTCTTCTTTGTTGCCCCCCTGATAATCTCTTTATTGGTTCATCTATTTTGTCAGATAAATTCATCAATTCTATTGATTCTTCCACTTTATCGATAACTCTTTCTTCGTGAAAACCTGATATAGATCTTAGAATGGATTCATTACATATGGCTCCTTCTAAAACATTGGAATAAACTGTTTCATGCTTGATTAAACCTAATTTTTGAGGGATGTATCCGATAATACCTCTATCTGGTGTTTCTTCAGTACCATAAACCTTCAGAGTTCCACTTATTGGATTTAACAAATGTGCAATATTCTTTAGAAATGTAGTTTTACCTATTCCAGACTCGCCCACTATCGAGATTATTTCTCCTTGCTCAATCTTTAGATGTTCTATTTCACATAGTATAGAATCTGGTGAATACCCTATCTTCAAATTCTTAGCATGAATCACGCTTTTTGAGTCACTCATTAGAATCCTCCGTATTGAAGAGCACTATCCCTCAAATACTTCATTGGATTCTTGAGGCGTTTGCTCATTACTGAGCAACATGTGATTCTCTCCGAAAGCTGGGACGCATTAATCGGAGAGTTTTTCACCATATTTTTTAGCTTTGAGCGGCAGATTCGTCAATTTCGAATTTACCGTCAAAGTAATTGTTTATTCCTGGAATATCCTCTATCAGACTTCCATATGATCCAAGATGTGTATTAGCATCAGTCGCAGTAATACCGGGAGTCCCCAAGATATTTTGCAATATATTGCCACCACAAGCATTCTCATTAGAATCACTGTCCACTTGATGATTAACTATGTTGTAACATCCAGTGTAAGTATTTCCTTGCATTTCATAGTCTACAACATACATCTCATCGTTCATTCCGACAAGCGCATCCTGTACC
>CAYSOH010000178.1:0-2001 GCA_964432625.1 uncultured archaeon | reverse complement strand
AAATCAGAACAGCAGGCATTGGCCAAGTATGGTCTTGACTTCGTTACGAATACTTACTTACCAGAAAAGTTAAAGGAAATGGGAATCCTAACTTAGTCGGCGTATTTGTCAGCACCTTGGAAGTGCAATGACACATATTCCTCGTCACCAACTACCCAACTGTCATGGGGCCTTGGCCCGATATAGAATAAGTCACCAGGTTTCATAGTGTGAACTTCTCCGTCTTTGAACGCACACGTCGCTTGACCAGAGATAACCATCCCAAGGTGTTCAACCTCGCAAAAGTCTGTACCGGACAATGGCGACACATCATCAGACCATTTCCAACCAGGTTGGTAGGTCGCTCTTCCGATGGTCATTCCTCCAATTTTGATAACCTCGAACTTTCCTTTCTCGAAAGTTCTCACCTCATCCGGATTCTCGAATCTTTTCAGTATGATGTCTTCCATAAGACCTAACTCAAAGCGTCAGACATAACACTTTTGACTTGTTCAACATGCGCGTCGATGCTATCCTTGTTCCAGTCCTTGGTATTGATAGGATCAAGTACTTCGACTCTCACATCACCAGGATAGAATTGCATGGTTTTGGCAGGCCACCGTTCATGTGCGCCATGCAGGATTACAGGAACAACGGGCAACCCCGTAGCTAAGGCCAGATGCACAAATCCCTTCTTGAATGTAATAAGCTCCCCATCCATGCTTCTAGTTCCTTCAGGCCAGATCCAGATACTCAATTTCTTGGCTTTGACAAAAGCAGACAATTTATTCATTGATTTAACAGCCTTATCTAGATTACCTCGATCGATCAACAAGTGGCCTGACAACCAGTAAGCCCATCCAAAAAAAGGAATCCTAGCAACTTCCTTTTTTCCAACACCACACCCTCCATATGGGCAAAGAGCCATACAAATGAAAATATCAAGTGCAGAGGAATGATTTGTAACAAATATAGCAGGAGCTAGACCTTTCAATTTTTCATTATCAGGATTAATTAATTTAGTTCCAACAGTTCTGGTTATGACAGGACCAATTACCTTACCACAAAAGTTTCCGATTCTAATTCTTAGCGTCCGAAAAGGCAGTGCCAAAATCATCAGAGATATACAAACCGTGGACCAAAGCGTCAACCATGTAAAACCAAAAACAAACCTGAAAAAGAACGACAATGGCCCTATCTTCTTGTTTGCACCCATAAAGCCGTGACTAGCTATATTCCTCTAAAAGTTCCTCAAAACCCTGGGCTAGGCGAACGTCGTTATCAGTAACACCACCAGCATCATGAGTAGTAGTCGCAATAATTACGCGATTATACTCACAAACTGTCATATCAGGGTGATGATTCAATTTCTCCGCCAGCTCCGCCATCTTGTTCAGAAATCCCATTGCTTCCACGAAGTCCTTGAAGGTAGTCTCTCGAACAATCATTTTGTCATCAGGATCATAGTCCCATGGCCCAATCATCCTTAACTTCCCAGCGATTTCATCGTCTTTCAACAAATCCATGTTCAACTTACAGCTTAACTCTATTTAGGACTAACTCGGCAAATGTTCTTTAACGACCTTCCTAAAATACTAAAATATGTCGGAGGAAGAAACAAGCGCAATGCAATGGATTTTGGGAAACATGCCTTTAGTCGCAATTCTCGAAGGTCTGATTTTGATAATTATGGGAGTATTATTCTATGTATTTCCCGAAGGCGAATCCTCACCAACAGCACTCATTCCTGCAATTATTGGAGCAGGATTACTGATACCAGGATATTTAGCATATTCCAATGAAAGTATGAAAATGCATGCAATACACGCCACAGCAGTTTTTGCATTAATAGGAACCTTAGGGGGCGCAATGGGCTTACCAGATGTGATGGCTGGCAATTTCGATCGGCCAACAATAGCTAGACTTGTACTTCTGATATTTTGTGGAGAGTACATGTTTTTCAGCATAATGTCATTTAGGGCAGCTAGAATCAAAAGAGAGCAAGAAGCTGGAAATTAATGG
>CAYSOH010000177.1:0-2031 GCA_964432625.1 uncultured archaeon | reverse complement strand
GCCGCTGATGAGGTTAAGGTCATGTGGTCCTTCCCAGACGGTTCAATGATAGAAGGCAACTTCGCTCAGTATACATTCAGGGATGACGGTGAATATTTGATAACAATGACTGCAGAAGATGAGGATGGTGGAGTGACACAGGAGATGTTGATGATTACAGTCATCAATGTAGCACCACAATTCACACAGTTCGAGATACCGTCTGGTGGTGAAGAAGGAACAGCTATGGACTTCAAGGTCTCAGCAACAGATCCAGGAGATGACACGATTGTATACACCTTTGACTTTGGTGATGATACTGCAGTGTTGATGTCACAAGATGGTAACATGTCTCATAAGTTCGCAGAGGGTGACACTTTCACAGTGATTATCTGCGCTCAGGATGAGGATGGTGGAGAAACCTGTAGAACCGAGACAATTCCAGTTTCATTGCTTCAACAGGCGGAATCAGAAGGATTACTGCCTGGTTTCAGTCTAATTGGAGTCCTATCAGCTCTTGGTGTTATTGGAATACTAAGACGTAGAACGCACTAAGTGGTTTAACGACATACCAGCTGCGGACACATGATTCCGCGCCTTGCCACAAGCTGTGAAGGAGTTGACGATTTACTGGCCGGTGGAATCGAGCAAGGAACAGTCACATTGGTGTACGGTGAAGCAGGTAGTGGGAAGACTAGTTTGGCACTTCAACTTTCACGTGAAGCGATAAAGAATTCATCTGATTCTGTGGTTCTCTTCGTTGATACAGAAGGCCTGTCATTGGAAAGAATGGAACAGATATTCGGCAAGGTCGATCAAGGAAGATTGTTACTTATCCGACCATCCAGTCTGAATGATCTTCATCAAACTCTTACTAAGAAGATGGAACAGCATGACAATGTCTCATTGATAGTGGTGGATACCATCAATGCCTATGTTCGCCTATCATACATCAAGGACAAAGAGCGCTCAGAAAGACAATTTTTGGAGATGACATCTGTTCTGCAACCTCTTGCTGAAAATGGAGATTTTCCAGTTCTTCTGTCGGCACAGGTGTACGAGAAAGACGGGGAGATAGGGCCTTACTTTGGGAGATCTTTGATGCATTTATCAAAAGCGATTATACATTTGGAAAAAGCCAAGGCCCCGGGCCTACGTCATGCCAGACTGAAGAAACATCGCTCACTACCAGAAGAAGGAGTTTCAGATTTCATCTTGACAGGCAATGGTTTAGAATGAAGTCAACTCTTTAATCATCCCACCATTCCCCCTTTCCATGTCAGATTATGATGATTTCATAGGTAGAGTCAGAGAACTGAGCTTGGTCGGTAGCCTAACCGGCCTTATGGGCTGGGATCAGGAGACAATGATGCCACCCAAAGGAGGAAAATTACGTTCCGAAATGATGGCATTTCTTTCCAAACAATCACATTCTAGAATCACAGATCCCGAAATGGGCAAGTTATTGGATTCTTTAGAGTCACAGAATCTCACGGATGAACAGGCAGCTAATGTCAGAGAAGTTAGAAGATCCTACGACAAGGCTACAAAATTGCCAGAAGAATTAGTCGAAGAGAAAGCTCGTCACAAATCCCAAGCCCTGCAAGTTTGGCAAGAGGCAAGAGCGGAGAACGATTTCAACAAATTCCAACCATATCTAGAGAAGACAGTTGAATTAACCTGCAAAACCGCAGAGTACTATGGATATGAGGACAACATCTACGATGCCTTGTTGGACATTTACGAGCCAGGAATGACTGTATCTCAGTTGGATCCTTTGTTTGCAGGACTAAGAGAAGCTATAGTCCCTCTTGTCAAGGCAGTCGGTGAAAGTCCAAACCAACCAGATACAAGTTTCTTAGACATTGGTAAATTTACTGAAGAAAAGCAGCGTGAGTTTTCACTTAAGGTAGCTGAAAGTATTGGTTTTGATTTTGATGCAGGAAGAATGGATACCTCAACTCATCCATTTTGCTCAGGTGCAGGACCAAATGATGATTGATATACATCACGCTATGATGAAGAATATCCATTTGCTTGTTTGTACGAAGT
>CAYSOH010000176.1:0-2036 GCA_964432625.1 uncultured archaeon | reverse complement strand
GGTGGAGCTAGAGCTCCATTAGAGCCAAGCGATCCTATGATGGTCAAGGATATCAAAGAAGGCACTAGTAATGGGGTGGTATATGCGCAATTCACTGGAATTGGCGACATAATATACTTTCAGGCAGATGATGGTAACGGTTATGGACGAGAGCTGTGGAGAAGTGATGGCACGGAAGCTGGAACTTACATGGTCAAAGATATCAATCCAGGCACTAACCATGGTAGCATATCGAGGTTGAATGCAATTGGCGATATCCTTTATTTCAGCGGATGGACTGACAACAGCGGAGCAGAACTATGGCGTAGCGACGGCACTGATAATGGCACTTACATGGTCAAAGAGATCAATCCAGGAAGTAATTCTTCTCAGCCTTTGCTGTATGGCTATTCAACAGCTTCGTGCCATTCACGGTCCCTCTGTGGCGCTGTGCCGCAATCTTCAGGTTCTTTGATATTTTTCACAGCTAATGATGGTGAACACGGACATGAATTGTGGGCCACCAATGGGACTGAGGAGGGCACTTACATGGTCAAGGATATCAAAGTCGGCGATGATCATTCAAATATAAATGATCTCACAATGTTGGGAGATACAGTTTTCTTTGAGGCATGGGACCCTACTCCAGGATCTAACCGTTTTAGAGCTCTGTGGAAGAGTGATGGAACTGAAGAAGGGACAGTAATAGTAAAGGAGGATATGTACTTTGTACAGCCTGAACGGTTAGGCGGCATAATTGTATTTTCGTCGTCTAGTTCGGGAATGTGGAGGACGGACGGTACTACTGAAGGTACGTTCGAGTTTACAGATAAGGTTGAATACCCAATGGGCTGCAATCTTGGTTGCTCCACAATAATGGGCAATATGATGTATTTCCAGGGAGATGATGGGGGAAATAGTCCCGGTACGTATGGCAGGGAACTATGGAAGACCAATGGCACTGACGAAGGCACGGTCTTCGTCGCTGACCTTAATCCTGGTTACGGTGAGAACAGAAACGGAGATCCTTACCAGTTCGTCACAGCAGGCGATAAGATATTTTTCAGAGCTGATGGTTACGGTCATGATTATGTTTTTGTATCTGATGGTACAACCAATGGAACAATGAAAGTAGGAGGTGGAGTTAATGCACCTAATTATCTAATAAATCCAGACCAGCCTTACGCACCTAATAATCCATACAATGGTTTCCGAGTAGTAGGATCGAATCTTTATCTTGAAGCTTGGGGGAATCCTTCACAAGGTACTTGGAAAAACCTCTGGAGAACAGACGGCACAGATAATGGCACTCACATGTATGATTTTGGTAATACTTTTAGTGGTACCAATTTTCAATATTTTGGAGTAGCAGGCGACACACTATATTTTGATGGCCACCATTCCTCAGACGAATATCCGTATGCCGATACGGGCAAAGAGTTATGGAAAATTGACAACGCGGGAGCGACCAATAAGTTCACATTAACCAAAGATGAAGTGATGAATCCGATTGTTTTGGATTATAACGGAGAAGGTACGCCAACTTGGGAGGTTTATCCTGACTTGCCTGCTGGTTTGTCTTTTAATTCAGAAAACGGAATAATAACAGGAACACCACCTGAATTATCTGACTTGACATCTTACACAGTTTATGCCAATGCAAGTGTTACAAGTACGCCCCCAGATTCTATTCTCTATTATAATGTAGGAGATGATGATGATGATGACGGATATTGGGAGGATATACATGGCAATACTGGTTACGACATCGCAATTTCCAATCTAGAGAGAGTTGAGACAACAGGAAATACTGATTTGACACATGCATACCGCTTTGATTCTTCCAGTGATTCAGCAGTTATGGGCAATAACTTTCAAGATTGGTCAGGCGATTTGACAGACGATTCAATATCGATTGAAATGTGGTTCAAACCTTCTGCGTTATCTGGTAACAAAGTTTTGTGGGAAATTGGAGGCACGAGCAATGGTAATTCATTGGTAATTATGGATGATGAGCTGACTTATCGTCTCAAGACTAGTGGTGACAATGCTTACGC
>CAYSOH010000175.1:0-2042 GCA_964432625.1 uncultured archaeon | reverse complement strand
CGTGTTAAATCCCGGGCTTTCTTTGCAGCTTCTCTGGCTTGGAATGCCTGAATACATTTCGATATTATAATTTGAGCATCAGACGGATTTTCAGCAAAGAAGTCATTCAATGACTCGCTCATAACTGTATCTACTATTCCCTTTATCTCAGAATTACCAAGTTTTGTTTTTGTCTGTCCCTCAAACTGGGGTTCTGGAACTTTTACTGAAAGAACTACTGTGAGGCCCTCTCTAACATCATTTCCATCTAATGGCTGATCCTTATCTTTTAATTGATTTCTTTTACGGGCTGTATTGTTTATAGATCTTGTTAAAGCCGTTCTTAATCCAGATAGGTGAGTTCCGCCCTCTCTAGTTGCTATATTATTGGTAAATGTATGAATATTCTCTCGAAATGCTGTAGTCCATTGAAGAGCTGCTTCAACTTGAACATTATCTTTCTCACCTTTGACATACAAAGGTTGACTCATTAATGCAGTTCTACCCTTATTAAGAAAAGTAACATACTGTGAAATTCCACCCTTGTAGTAAAATTTATCAGTTTTCCCTTTTTCCTGAGAAAGTGTTATTGTAATTCCTGCATTCAGATAAGCTAACTCACGAAGTCGATTTCGCAAGGTTTGATAATCAAAATCTATTGTTTCAAAAATAGACTTATCGGGTTTGAATCTAACTGTAGTACCACTATCCTCACTGCTACCTATCTTCTTCAACTTACTATCAATATTTCCTCTCTTGTAAGATTGTGTATAAATCCCACCACCACGATGAATCTCGACCTTAGTCCAGAGAGATAAAGCATTGACTACTGAAACTCCAACGCCATGAAGGCCTCCAGAAACTTTGTATGTATCGCTATCAAATTTACCTCCTGCATGCAATTTAGTCATCACAATTTCGACCGCAGGAACTTTATGTTGAGGGTGATTATCAATCGGAATTCCTCTGCCGTTATCTTTAACAGAACATGAACCATCAGAATGAAGAATTATTTCAATAGTATCACAATGACCATTCATGGCCTCATCAACTGAATTGTCAACTACCTCGTAAACAAGATGATGGAGGCCTGCCTCACCAGTAGATCCTATGTACATTGCAGGTCTTTTGCGAACTGCTTCAAGGCCTTCTAGAACTTGTATTTGGTCTGCTTTATAATCTTCTGATTTTGTTGGCATTAGGCTATCTTACATACTACTAGAAAGGGGCTTTTAAACATACCTCGCAAAAAGGCCCTCTATCGTCTATTAATTTACCGCAGATTATAGGGTTTTTCTACCAGGTCTCCAACCTGCTGGACAAAGTTTTCCAGATTGTAAGGCTTGAAGGGTTCGAACTGTTTCGTCAACACTACGTCCGATATATGGTGGATTGACTGCTAATGAACGAAGATAGCCTTGCTCATCTATGATAAACGTACCACGAAAAGCTTGTCCGGGTTCCTTATCAAGAACTCCATAGGAACTAGAAATCTTTAGTGATGGATCTGCTAATAATGGATAAGAAAGCTTGTCTATTCCACCTTTAGTTCTTGGCCTTTCCATCCAAGCCTTATGTGTATATTTTGAATCAGTAGAACAGCCAATCAATACACAGTTCGCCTTTTCAAAATCTTTTATTCGGCGATTAAAAGAATGTATCTCTGTCGGGCACAAGCTAGAAAAATCCCGTGGATAGAAAAAAAGAACCGTCCACTTTTTCTCCTCTATTATCTTAACCAATGAGATTTGATCGAAAAATATCTCTTTCTTTCTAGAATCAAATCTAACGACGTCGCCCTCGAATAGTGGCGCGGATTTTCCTAAACGTGGAATTTGGTTTGTCAAAATTAATTACCAGTACCACTAATTAGGAAAAATGTATAAAGTTTTGGCCAATAAACGCTATTAGCTTATTCCATAAATGATGAAATTGTCTAATTATTGTTCAAAAAACGACGTAACTGTGTTGATAACTGTAGAAACGTCCTGATCTGTAAGTGCTGGATGTACTGGAAGACTAAGTACCTCTGCTATTAATTTTTCAGCGTTCGGGCATTTTGT
>CAYSOH010000174.1:0-2044 GCA_964432625.1 uncultured archaeon | reverse complement strand
ATCCTTTCGGAACTTGGTTTGGTGGTTGGTATACCAAAAAAAGATTGAAACAAATGTTTGCTTACCGTAGGAATATAACAGAGAATGATATCAAGGCACAGTCAAAGTATAATGGGGAAAAACTTGACATTGCAGTTACTGGGGCTTCCGGGTTGATTGGAAAAGATTTGGTTCCCTATCTAACAACTGCCGGTCATAAGGTTGAAAGGCTTGTTCGTAGAAGGCCAAGAAAAGGTGAATTAGCGTGGAACATACACAAAAATCAGATTAGTAGTCTGAATGACAAGGATGCTGTAGTTCATTTAGCAGGAGAGAACATAGGAAGTCTAGTGAGGTGGTCAAAGTGGAAGAGGAAAGAAATTCTAGACAGTCGTGTCAGAAGTACGGCTCTTCTTGCAAGACATTTGGCTTCACTAAAAAGACCTCCAAAGGTATTGGTCTGCGCCTCAGCTATGGGTTATTATGGGAGTTATGGAGATGATATACTAACTGAAGAAAGTGAAAAAGGTAATGATTACTTTTCCCATGTTGTTAGTGAGTGGGAAAAGGCAGCTCAACCTGCAATAGATGCAGGAATCAGAGTTGTTTTTTTGAGATTTGGAATTGTGATGAGTCCGCAAGGTGGTGCTTTACAAAGAATATTACTGCCTGCTAAATTAGGTGGAAACCCACCTATTGGAGGTGGAAAACAATGGTGGTCCTGGCTAACTATAGATGATGCTGTAGGGAGTATCTATCACGCAATCATTACTGAGAAACTTTCTGGGCCTGTAAATGTGGCTTCTCCAAACACTGTTCAGCAGAAAAACTTTGCTAAAACTCTTGGTAAAATAATGTGGGGAAAGAATTTAGGATTACTAACAAATCTATTCCCACTACCTAGAATTGTTGTTAAGACAGTAATGGGAGAAATGGGGGATGTATTGCTCTTATCAAGCAATAGAATCGATTCCTCAAAATTGATTGATTCTGGGTATGAATTCCGATTTGAGAATTTAGAGAATGGTCTAAGGCATCTATTAGGGATGAGAAAAGAGGTGGATCTTAATTGAAGGAAATTATTGTTGTAGGGGCAGGATATGGTGGATTGGCTGCCTCAGCATTGCTTGCAAAAGATGGGCATAAAGTAACAGTAATTGAGAAAAATGAACAGGTGGGAGGAAGGGCTGGAATGTTCAAGAAAGATGGATTCTCATTTGACATGGGGCCGTCTTGGTACATGTGGCCACAAGTATTCGACCGGTTCTTTGCTGAATTTGGAAAAGACGCAAATGAACTTCTGAAACTAAAACGATTGGATCCTTCGTATAGAGCTTATTTCAATGATGGTGATGTTATTGACATCTCCAGTGATATTCAGAAAAACTATGAATTGTTTGACAAATTAGAAGAAAATGGTGCTGAAAAACTGAGGCGATATCTAGAGGCATGTAAAAAACAATACGATATTGCAATGAGATCCTTGGTATATCGTACTTACAATTCTGTCTTTGACTTGTTTAGTCCTAGTATGATAATTGATGTGTTAAGATTGAAAGGTTTTTCCAGTTTTCACGGAAGTGTGAAAAAATACTTCAAGAATCCCAAAGCCCAGAAACTTCTGGAATGGGTGACTGTGTTTCTTGGTGGAGACCCAAGGAATGTTCCTGCAATGTACTGTATGATGTCCTATCTAGATCACCATCATGGTGTCTTCTATCCTGAGGGTGGCTTGAATGGACTCGCCAAGAATATATACCAAATTGCTCTTGAAAACGGCGTTGAATTCAAATTTGATGAGCCTGTGACAAAAATTAACGTCGAAAATAAGGTGGCAAAACATGTCATTACCAAAAAGGGACAATATCTAGCAGACATTGTAATAAACAATTCAGATTATCATCATGGTGAAACTGTATTACTTGATGAGAAATACCAAACCTACAACGAGAAGTATTGGAGCAAAAGGACAATGGCAATATCTATGCATTTGGCCTACGTTGGAGTTAACAAAAGAATTGAAGGGCTGACTCATCATAATTACTTTCTAGAAACTGACTGGAAC
>CAYSOH010000173.1:0-2052 GCA_964432625.1 uncultured archaeon | reverse complement strand
TAAAAGGAACGACGCCCCCAATAGGAAACAATTCAGCATTCGTTTTGGAAGCTATGGAAGCAGCCTTACTTCTGAGATCTAGATGTCTACCTCCCTGGACAGGAGCCGCCAACATCATATTTTCTTTGTTCTTGTCAGCTTCTTCAATCCTTTTCTGGGTTTCATCAAGTTCTTTCTTAGCTTCTTCAAACCTTGTTCCAGGTTCAGTGAAAACATCGAGTACAGTTCCAATATCAACACCAATCTTCTTCTGAAAATCCAGAATAACGTCAGGTTCCATTTCAATTTCACCATATACATGGGATTGGAATGTTCCACTGTCAGTCATGATTGGCCCTTCCCAGTTCAACAGTCCATGAACACCTTTTTTTTCTGCAATTTCTTTTATCTCAGAATTTTTGTATATTATGTAACTGTTCGTAATTATTCCTTGAGCCCCACATTCTTTTAATTCTTCCATAGAAAGAGTCAGGATTTTTGGATTGACTACTGGCAATAACGTGGGAGTATTCAGAACTCCACTTTTGGTTTTAATTTTCCCAAGCCTTGCAAGCCCGTCACGTTTATTGATTTCGAACAATAAGCAGGCACAAACAAACCTTTATTTCAATCCATGTTCGCTATTCTGTAATGACTGAAACAGTCTCTAAGGATTTTGTCTTAGGCGTCGGTGGAATGACTTGTAATGGTTGTGCCAACAATGTAATGAACGCACTGTCATCCATAGAAGGCGTTTCAACAGTAGATATAGATCTTGAAGGGGCAAAAGCTACAGTTAATACGAATGGAAGCCCAAGTCAAGAAGCATTGGAAGCTGCAGTGAAAGGTGCAGGTTATTCCATACATGAACCGGGAGCTAGCTTAGACTTACTTCAAAATTTATCATCACCAAAAACAATGGAGTTTAATTGGAGTGACGGTCCGGTTTGGAAACAGAGCGCCCATAATACAAAATGGTGTTTGATAGGCTGTTCAATCGGCGATTTTGGAACTATTTTTTTCTTCCAGATTACAGAGAATCCATGGGCATGGTCAGTTATGAGCATCATGCTTCTTGCGATGTTTAATGGAATAATGACGTCGATAGCCCTTGAGACATTCATCCTTTTGAAACAAATGCCTCTCAACGAGGCTTTCAGAGTGGCAGTGGGCATGTCATTAATTTCCATGATATCAATGGAGGCGGCAATGAACATTGTAGATTTCGTTTTGACAGGTGGTGCTAAACTCACATGGTGGGTTATCGTGCCAATGCTAATTGCAGGATTCCTTACTCCTTGGCCATACAATTATTGGCGCCTTAAGAAGTATGGACAGTCTTGTCACTGAAAACAATTTTAGAGTTCATTCGACCAGCTCATAAAGTTCCTACAACTACATGGAGTTCAGAAAATCCGCTCAATCTTAAGCCTAAATTCACAACATTCTTCTTCTTAGTTTCAGGTTTGTGGATATTTGGAACTGGTGAAGCAATATTGATTGATGCAGGAATTGGTGTGAGTCCTTGGACGGTTCTTGCCCAAGGGATATCAAAACAGGTAGATCTAACGGTCGGGATGGCAACATTTGTCGTTAGCGTCTTGGTTCTTTTCCTTTGGATACCTTTACGAGAAATTCCAGGAATTGGCACAATTCTAAATGCCATACTAATTGCCATGTCAATAGATGTAATGAGACCATTTATTCCCGACCAAGCAGATTTTCTCCCACAAATTATTCAAGCTTCGTTAGGCATTCTATTAGTTGGAGTTGGAAGTGCATTATACCTTACAGCAAATTTAGGCCCTGGACCGCGCGATGGCTGGATGACGGGCGTCCAAAGGAAGACAAATTGGCCAATTGGGAGAGTAAGAGTAGGAATAGAAATCCTAGTCCTAAGTATTGGGATAATTTTAGGCGGAACATTTGGTCTTGGAACCATAATGTTTGCATTAGGCATAGGTCCAGCGATAGCAATGAGTCTGGGCATCGCTAGTCACTGGAGCAAATGAAAGCCAGAGGGGAGATACGAGCACTAGCAAACAAGCAGATAGCCAAAAACAGCCTGAGATT
>CAYSOH010000172.1:0-2053 GCA_964432625.1 uncultured archaeon | reverse complement strand
TATTCTTTAACTTGCATATTGTGAGTACTTCCCACAACTTCTTGACTATAGGTAGACATTAATTCAATAATAGATTCTTTTCTGAATTCACCAAGATTCATACATCCTGCATTGCTAAGGGCCGCCTTTATTTTTCTAATATCTTGCTTAAGTTTGGGCTTTAACCTTCCCCAGTTATCTACAGTTCCTTCCTCACCTTCAGTGAAGAAAGTTTTGCGTGCTACGTGACCGTATCTATCCAGATTGCGTGCCCTTGCAGAACCTTCACCCCATGTAGCAATGTAACGAATCTCTGGTTCATGATTTGTTAATTGCATATTCTCATCTAATTTTTCTCCAGCAGCTTCGTAGAAATGATTGAAGTATCCTCCCATCATTACAACATCAGCTACGGTTAATGCAATAATCATGTCACCCGCAGACGAAACTCCTCCATCAATAACTAGAGGAACATATGTTCCAGTCTCCTTTACATAATCCTCCTGTGCACGACTAGCTTCCAGTAACGCAGTCATTGGAGATCTACCAGTTGCCTTTTCTCTTTGTGTAGTACATATTGATCCAGATGACATTCCAACTTTTACAACATCTGCTCCCTTTTCCATCAAAAACTTTGCTCCATCGTAAGTTATCACATTACCTACACAAATTGGAAGCCCTGTTTTCATACCCTTGAAATCTTCAATTACTTTTGCAGTGAATTCATTATGTGCGTCTGATGTATCCACTACAATCATATCAACACCAACGTCAACACAAGACTGTACTCTTTTTTTCCATCCTCTATGAGTTGACACAGCTGCAGCTACAGGTATGTTTTCTACATCCTTTCTGAATGCTATCTTTACTAATCTTCCTAAATCATCAAGAACAATCAGATAATTCTTCTCACTCAGTTCTTTTTTTGCATCTTCTAGGCTGATGCCTGAATTTTTAGTAATTGGTAGATCCTTAGGTTCTATCATAATCTTTGTTGCTTCTTCACCTGGAGTTGCATTTGCTTCCAAATACCTATCAAAACTAAATAATCCTAGGAATACATTGTTCCTATCAGCAATTGGTACTTTTGAATGCCCGTGTTTCTCAACAAGTCTTACAACTTCATCAATTGTTGCAGTTTCTCTAACAGTTATAGGGTCCTCCACAAATCCCATCTCATAACTCTTAATTTTTTTGATTATAGAAACTTGTTCTTTAACAGATAATCTTGCGGGAAGTACACCTAGTCCTCCTTCTTTACCTAATGCCAAAGCCATCTCATACCCAGTTACGGAGGTCATTGCAGCGCTAAGGAATGGATGCCTTAGTTTGAGTCCACCCAAATCAGTTTCTAGATTTATATTTTGGAGTGTACAGTCCTTAGAAGTGTAATTAGTTAGAAGTGAAAATTCTCCGAAAGTTTTGCCTGTTTCCAGTATAACTTTCTTTGCCATTTAAAGGCATAACAGATAGATTTATTAAATTTGCTTCAGTCTTTTTCGTGTACAGTATAGATTTCGTTTGTGGTAATTGTAACTCTTACAAATGTTGTGCATTTTGGTAAATCTTTGATTCTTCTAGCACCTACATATGAGCAAGCTGAACGAATTCCTCCAAGAATGGCCTGGACTGTTATTTCCACAGGTCCTCTATATGGAACTCTTACCTCTTTTCCTTCGGGAGCCCTGTGTTTTGCTACTTCCCCAAAATAGGTTTCCATTGCCTTTGCAGAACTCATTCCATAGAATGATTTGTACTTTTTTCCTTCAGTTTCAATTAGTTCTCCTCCCGATTCATCATGTCCTGCAAACATTCCACCTAACATTACAAAATCGGCACCTGCTGCAAACGCTTTTGCTACATCACCTGGAGAAGTACATCCTCCATCAGACATAACGTGTCCACCCAATCCATGTGCTGCATCTGCGCATTCTGAGATTGCAGATAACTGAGGATACCCTACACCTGCAACTTTTCTGGTAGTGCAGACAGACCCAGGTCCAATTCCTACTTTAACAATATCAGCGCCAGCCAGAATTAGGGCTTCTGACATTTCTCTGGTGGCAATATTTCC
>CAYSOH010000171.1:0-2063 GCA_964432625.1 uncultured archaeon | reverse complement strand
CAACTAAAGAAATCGGAACATTTAAGATAGAAGAAGATGACGACAAAACGCTTCGTATGAGACATTTTTACACAAATCGGCAGAAGAAAGGTGGAAGTGCAATAATGGATAGAATTCCTTTCCTATTCAATAACGATGTTGTCATGATGATGTGCTATCCGAACAAGAACGATGATTATCATTATCGAAACGCTCAGGGGGACGAGATAATCTACGTAAGTCAAGGAAGTGGTACACTTGAAACTGCTTTTGGGAACATGAAATACTCTCAAGGAGACTACATTGTAATTCCAAGAGGAATACTACATCGTTATGTGATGAATGATGAAGAGCATACGCTACTGATAGTTGAATCACCAAGTGAAGTTCGTACTCCTAGAAGATACAGAAACGAATATGGACAGATTATTGAAAGAAGTCCCTATTCTGAAAGAGATTTCAGAGGACCTGATGAATTGATTACATATGATGAGAAAGGAGAATTCAAGGTTGTCGTAAAGCAGAGGAATAGATTCACGGAGGTCACTTTAGGGCACCACCCATGTGATGTAGTAGGATGGGATGGTTTCTACTATCCATATGCATTCAGTATTCATGACTTTGAACCAATTGTAGGGAGAATACACGAACCACCACCAGTACACCAGACATTTGCAGGTGATAGATTCGTACTTTGTTCATTTTGCCCAAGGCCATTTGATTTCGATGAGAATGCAATACCTGCACCATACAACCATTCAAATGTTATGTCTGATGAAGTTATCTATTACGATTCTAAAGAATTTATGTCACGTAAAGGTGTTGAATTTGGTTCAATGACACTGCATCCTGATGGACTTACACATGGACCGCATCCTGGAAAGTATGAGGGATCAATTGGAGCTAAAAAAACTGATGAGTTAGCTGTTATGGTCGATACTCATTATCCTCTAAAGGTCGCTAAGAATGCACTAGGAGTAGAAGATCCGGATTACAGTAAATCCTGGTTGGATGGCGAAGGATACAGGGAAGCTCTAGGCGAATAAGTTTGATGAAAGAAAGTCTTAGAACTTTCATGCACGGTTTGATTGATTATGCTGGACTTTTTCCTCCTGCGAACTTACCTCTTAATGAAGCAATTGAGGATTATATCAAACATCTTAAGGGAGAAAATTCTTGGATGCTTGGAAGATTCATCATACAGGTTGCAAGATTAGATGATCTGGATGATTTTGTAGCTCTTTTTGATAACATTGGTGGTTTGAAACTAGCTGTTTTGGGAAGTGGTGGAATTTCAGACGATGAGTATTTAAATAATATTAGGCAGGATATTGCAAAAATTAATGATTACAGAAAAAAACACAGCGGAAAAGTGAAAATTGATGTCTATGAATGTAAATTACCTTCAAATTCACCCTCTGAAAAGACAATGGAGGACGCAACCGATCTTTTGAATGAGAATAATCTTTCACATTATCATGAATTTCCAAAGTTACCTGATGTTGGAATCAATTACTCAACCGAAGAAGATGAAAGTTCATGGGACGAGGCTGTTCTTCCTACGGTAAAGATGATATCTGGTTTTGAGGGAGCAGGTATCAAACTCAGATGTGGAGGAATTGTGAAGGAAGCTTTTCCAAGTATTGAGCAAGTTGCAGCAATGATTCAAACCTGTGCTTTGACTGGTATCTCTATGAAATGTACTGCAGGTTTGCATCATCCAATCCGTCATTTTGCAGACAGGTATGATTCCTATATGCATGGTTTCATCAACACTTTTGGTGCCGGTGTATTTACTTCAAAATTCCCCGAACCTAGAAATTCTAAGGAAAAATTTCGAATGTTCATACTCTTATCGCACATGATTGATGAACAAGACTCCAAGAATTTTGAATTCACTGATGAAAAAATGATTTGGAAAGTCGGAGATGACAGGGACACGGTATTCGAATTTGACAATGAAAATGTTGATGATTGTCGAAGGAAAAGAATGATATCTTACGGCAGTTGCTCTTTTCAAGAGCCCATTGATGACTTGAAACAACTGGGATGGATGTAATGGACGAAACACACGACCCGAAGCT
>CAYSOH010000170.1:0-2078 GCA_964432625.1 uncultured archaeon | reverse complement strand
TGATTATGCAGGGAAATGGCTAGTCGTTTATTTTTATCCTCGGGATGACACGCCTGGATGTACTGTTGAAGCAAGAGAATTTACAGATTTAAAGAAGGATTTTGATAATAATAATGCCTCAATATTGGGAGTTAGCCCTGATAGTGAGAAAAAGCATTGCAAATTTATTGATAAACATAACCTAGAAATTGATCTTTTAGCAGATGAAAATACAACTATGTTAGAAGACTACGGTGTTTGGCAGGAAAAATCAATGTATGGGAAAACTTACATGGGAGTTGTAAGAACTACATACTTGATTAATCCTGATGGAAGCATAGCTGAAGCTTGGACTAAAGTAAAGGCCAAAGGGCACGCAGAAATCGTTCTGGAAAGACTTAAGGAAATTAAAGAATAAAATCCTTACATCATTCCGCCCATACCACCCATGCCTCCCATATCTGGCATTGGTGGCATAGCGCCTGCATTTTCTTCAGGTATATCTGAAACAAGAGTCTCAGTGGTAAGTACTAAACCTGCGATGGATCCTGCTGCTTGGATAGCGTTTCTGGTTACTTTAACTGGATCAACTACTCCTGCTTTCATCAAATCTTCATAAGTGTTAGTTCTTGCATTGAATCCAAAGTTTCCTTTTCCTTCCTTAATCTTTGAAACAACAACGGAACCGTCCTCGCCTGCATTATCAGCTATTTGACGTGCTGGAATTGCAAGGGCGTCCCTTACTATCTTGACACCTACTGATTCTTCATCAGATAATTTTCCTGCAAGTTTATCAAGTGATTCAGAAGCACGGAGTAATGCTACACCTCCTCCAGTAACAACGCCCTCGGCCATTGCTGCACGAGTTGCGTTCAGAGCATCGTCTACTCTAGCTTTTTTCTCCTTCATCTCGGTTTCAGTAGCTGCTCCAATCTCAAGTACTGCAACACCGCCACTCAAACGTCCTACGCGCTTGTCCAACTTCTCTTTGTCCCACTTGCTCGTAGCAACATTGGACTGGCTTCTGAGAATCTCGACTCTATCATTGATAGATTTCTTTGAACCGCCACCAGAAATGACTGTAGTCTTGTTTTTACCAATGATAATTTTCTCAGCTGTTCCTAAATGAGCTTCAGTTATGTCCTTTAATTCTGATCCTTGATCCTTGACAAGAACTGTTCCTCCGGTTAGTATAGCTATATCTTCTAATTGTTCACCTTGTTCATCTCCAAAACCTGGAGCTTTGACTGCACAGGCCTTCACAACTTTAGAAGCTACATTCAAGACAAGTGTTGCTAGTGCTTCACCTTCAACATCCTTAGCGATTATCAAAAGTGGTGCTTTGCTCTGTTTTACTGCAACTTCTAGTGCTGGAATCAAGTCCTGAGCTGCAGATACTGTGTGATCTGTAAGTAATATTTTTGGATTCTCAAGAACAGCCTCGCGCTTTTCCCTATCTGTAATCATGTATGGAGAAACGTAGCCTTTATCGAACTCCATTCCTTCTACAACCTTTAGACTGGTTTCCATTGACTTAGCTTCCTCGACCGTTATGATTCCATCGTGTCCAACTTTGTCAACAGCATCGGCAATAAGCTTACCAATCTCAGGATCATTATTTGCTGATATAGAAGCAACTTGTTCTATAACTTCGCTAGATTCAACTGATATGGATGCTGACTTCAATTGATCTACAACTGTACCAATTGCTTTGTCAAAACCACTCTTCAAATTCACAGGAGACATTCCTGCAGATACATTTCTTAGACCATAGGAAGACAAAGACTGAGCAAGGATAGCGGCTGTTGACGTGCCGTCTCCAGCGTTATCCTGTGCTTTACTCGCAACTTCCTTTACAAGCTGTGCTCCCATGTTCTCGTAAGCATCAGGTAGTTCTATATCCTTAGCAATAGTCACACCATCATTAATTATAGTCGGACTTCCAAAGGATTTGTCTAAAACTACTGTTCTTGCTTTAGGCCCTAAAGTAACCTTGATTGCATCAGTTGCTGAGTTTATCCCATCAAGCAACTTCTTTCTTGCTTCTTCACCATAAATCATCTGTTTTGCCATTTTTCACCTCACTTTACCTTCGCTTG
>CAYSOH010000169.1:0-2083 GCA_964432625.1 uncultured archaeon | reverse complement strand
GAGTCACTTTGATATCGATAATTCTAGCAACTTCAGCATAATATGTTGAAAGTAACACAATATTATTTGGTTCACTTATGTCTAAAATTTCAAATTGGTTGTAACTTGAGACGTATGCATAGCATCCACCCTGTGTTCCAACCTTTTCACAATCTTCAAGGAAATTTCCTTCGATAGCAATTTCAGAATTATCACCAGGTGTTGGAGCCACATTTTTGAATTCTGGATCACATGGCCTTCCTGCAGTATTGTCTAGTTCAGCAGGAGGTTTTTCATTTCCATCACAGTTTAAATTATGATAATCGATTAGTTCAATGTTATCAGTTTGGAGAAAATGTTGCATCAGATTTGTATGTTGATGATTTTGATCAAGACCAGTACAATTTTCACAATTCTCCACTTCAACTATGGGATCTACCCAAGAAGAATTAGCTAACTCTGAGTTGTTGGAGAGGCCTTCATTATAGTATGTGATTGCAGCAATTCCAGATACTGCCAAAAGGACTACAATTCCTATGCTCAGCAGTTTTTCTTGACTAGCGTCCACTTACACTCCTATCCTTTGATGGTTAGTGAGGATTAATATAGTTTATTTATCCTTCTTTTATGCTAAATGGCATACTAGTATTGGAAGTTCCATAAATCTGTCCATCACTACTAATTGCAATTAGTCCCACTCCAGTTTCTTTGGGTAATAATTTGACCCCCCATTCCAGAGATTCTTCCAGATTATTGTTGTATTGAGCCACTCTATAGCACATCAATTGTTCAGTTATCGCTTCCCCTACACCAGTGGCTAAGATTCCAATATTCTCATCACAGTAGAATCCTGAACCCCATAATGGAGTATCACCAACTCTTCCAACAGGCCGTCCTCTTACTCCTCCTGTCGATGAAGCAACTGCAATTTTCCCACTAGATGACATCGCCACAGTACCTACTGTATCTCCCGTCCATCCCTTTTCAGATCCTTTAACTTTAGTTTTCTTGAATCCTTTTTTAAGAGCAAATTCAATTGCACCTTCACCAGCAAGCATGGTCACGAATTCATCCAATAATTCTCTTGCAATCAATACTGGATTTTTGAAATCTTGAAGGTTAGTGATAGCCCCCATTCGTCCATCACTTGTAGCCACTGCAGCATCATTCTGAACACGGCCATCATCCCTTAGACAACTTCCAGTTCCTGCATTGAACCTAAAATCATCTTCCATCACAATAGTTGCAGCAGTAGCGGCCAGGGTAGGATTGTCAGTTTCTTTCAGAATTTTCCATCCTTTCTCAGCTGCTTTATCGACCCCATCTTGAACTTTCGGTGTGTGACCAGCACCACCATGACAGATTATTTTCATCCACATTAGAGACAGGTTTGACTTAATACGGGTTTCCTTTCCAACACTATGTCAGAGGTTTCTCCATTAACTGCAATACCAACCCTTCGGCAGCTAGCTATGCCTAAAGATACGAATGCATTAGGTACTATTTTTGGTGGAGTTATCCTTAGTCAAATTGATACTGCAGCAGCTATTGAAGCACATAAGCATCACAGAGGCGCAGTCGTAACGGTAGCAATGGATGAAATTGAGTTCAAACAACCTGTCTTTGTGGGAGATGTGGTATCATATTATGCTAAAACTCACAAATTAGGTAGAACATCGGTTACGATTGACATAGATGTTTATGCACAAAGACAGTTTGCTGAAGAGGGTGATTTTATTGAGGTCACAAGTGCAAGAGCAGTTATGGTTGCAATTGATGAGAATAACAAACCTACAGCTTTGAATAAGTGAAAAGGCGCTGTTATAGGATCTATAGTAGACCCACCAAAGAACAAAACAACCACAGTATTAAATTAAACAAAGGCGTCAGGGAGATATGTGGAGCGCAATAAGTGAAGTGCTTAATTTAATATTCGCGTTATTCAGGGGCAAGAGAAAATAAGACAAGCCGGATGAGGAAGCCCGAGTCTAAATATATGTTTTACCAGGAATTTTCATAGCCTCACAGATATCTCGGAGACCTTGTGTTGAATTTTCTCCTGTAGCGTCTTCCAAATTCAAGTAAAGTAATTCATCAATTCCTT
>CAYSOH010000168.1:0-2098 GCA_964432625.1 uncultured archaeon | reverse complement strand
ACATCAATGTAACTACTCCTACATATCAAGTTAAGTTTCACGGAGACTATGCCTACGTAGCCACGAATGCAAAAGGATTGATGATATATGACATTTCAAATCCTTATGAATCAATAGAATCAGGTGGGGAAATAGCTAGATTTGACACGGAGAGTCAACTTAGAGATATAGAAATTGGTGAATCAGGATTATTATATCTAGCAGATGGTTATAGAGGATTAAAAATATTAGATGTTAGTGATGTAACAAATCCAATTCAAATCAGTAAACTAGATACTCCTGGACTTGCTTATGATGTGGAACTATATGGCGATATTTTGTACATAGCAGAATATGCAGATAATGGCATTGTAGTAGTTGATATTAGCGATCCTTATTCCCCTTTCTTCGTTGAACAAAATATTACTTACAATGATGCAGGACTTATATTAGAAGTAGAACGTGGAATTCTTTTTGGTATTTCAGCCGAGTATCCATCCCCTTCAGATTATAGTAAATTTTCAGCCTTCAATATAAACGATCATTCTAATATAGTTGAGATAGGTAATTTTTATAGCGAATCTTCTCAATTATTTTGGGATTTTGCTATTTCAGGCGAATATGTTTACTTGGTCAAAGGGGAGCTGGGCCTTTATACATTAAAAATGAATTTTTCTTTTGGTGATGAAGAATCAGTATACGGATGTATGGATGGTAATGCAATAAATTATAATCCAAATGCAACAGTTGATGATGGTTCCTGTGAGTATGAAGAGGAAGAAGTAACAGAAGAGGAGGAAAAGCATGATGATTTCACTCCAAAAGCAGTTAAGATAGAACTAGTTAATGGAGTGGAGGATTCCAATGAAATTGAAGGTATTTACTACCATGATCCAGCGTCATTTAACAATGATGTTTATTTCAAGGAATCAGGCGATGTATATTTGTATTTTTACATTGGTAATAGGACAATTCCTCATGAAGGAACTACACTTTGTGAAAATGAAGGAAATTGGAGAACATCGCCTGCTATTTCAATGCAAGATTTACAACACGCAAACCCAGAATATTTTAATTTTGGTGACGGATTTGAATATCCACGTTCTTGCTTTGACCCTGCAGATCGCTATACCAACACTACTTCATCTGAAATAGCAGGTGGATATAATGAATCAGGAGGATACCTGACTTCGGTTTGGCGTATTACCTTTTACTATGATTTGAACGAGATTTCAGAAGTAACAGAGGAAGAAGAACCAGATGCCAATTTAATCCTTAAAGAAGACTTTTACTATATCTCATCAGAGAGTAATGAATTAACCACTAACAACTTCACAGATGAGTATGGTTTGTTGGTTAATCTTGATGCTTTCCCGACCCCATCTCCAACATCAATATTGGACCTCAATGGAGCTACTATATGCATTGTTATGGGATCATCTGAGGAAGGCACTCTATCAGAATATTTTGCTGAAAATGGCATGTGGTATGTTTCTGTACCATCAGCTGATATTTACGCAGCCCGAACATCGTTTGGAAGTGAGATGTGTAGTTCTTGGCTAGGTCGACTTTCAGTTTTAATAGAAGAGAAATCTCAACTTGAAGAAATTGAGGGAATTTTCGATATGGAAATAATGCCCGAGATATTCTATGTTAATACAGCACAGCATGGCGTGATGACTATAAACGGAATTTATGAACAATACCCAATGTTTAGAAGCAATCGACAGCCCACTATGGTTAACTCTTGGAACTTTATGTCACAATATAATTCAACACTTACAATCGACTCAGCAGAATTATTTTACCTGAAGGTAGATAATGACTATGACTTAGACTGTGAATGGACCTTTAACATTTATCACAATGGTAATTACATTGGCAACAGCACCGTAGTATGTGAAGGACTCGAAGAAACCTTTTGGAAAGACGAAAATGGTCAGGAATCACCCTATCCTGTAAATGCAACAGGCATTTACGATATCAATATCACTTTTGATGTTCTTGAAGGCGACGATGTAATGATTGAGGTCTGGTATGAAGGCTGGGATGACATTGATTTGTACTATGGCAATCAAATCTACCCTAGTGGCTTCCGCGTGACAAATTTAGTGGTTGA
>CAYSOH010000167.1:0-2102 GCA_964432625.1 uncultured archaeon | reverse complement strand
GTAACCTTAACATTGACATCTACAAAGATGTTGCATGAGAACACAGGGAGAGAACCTGAATATGAGGCTGAAGTGGCAAATCCTGTAACTGAAGATTATCACATGCTACGTTCTAGTATCCTGCCTAGCCTTCTTGAACTTCTAAGCAACAACCGCCATCGCGAATTACCACAGAAAGTATTCGAGGTCGGACAAGTAATTAGAGAACATTCTAACAGAATGTCTTTAGCATGGATTGAATTAACAAGTAAAGGAAATTTCTCAAACGCTAGAGGAACTGCTGAAAGCATTGCTCAGAGACTTGGTATTACTGGAGAAACTACTGAAGGCGAGGATCCTATCTTCATACCGGGAAGATGCGCCCAAATCAAAACCGATGACATCACCTTAACGTATGGAGAGATACATCCTAGTGCTCTGGAAAAATTCGAACTAGGCTATCCTGCAATAGGTGGTGAAATTCATTGGTAAAACTGCCTGTTTGTTTTGAATCCCGATCGACTGCCACAGCATTTCGAAGTTTACTTGACGAACTGGGCTACAAATACAAAAGGGAAAATGTAAGTAGGTCATACACAAAAGTAGCTATAGTTATAGCACTTGAAAGAACGGCAATGGTCTACAGATATGAACTTGATGAATCTAATTTAACTGTTGATATATGGGAAGAAAAACCTAGTTCAGGAGGTGTGACTTACATAGAAATGAAGGGGGGAGATGAGGATGAATGTAGGATGATACTTCAGAAGTTCTCGGAAAAATTACCAAGAAAACCATGGGAATATACATTTAGTCAGAAATTAAGGAATGGGTGGTTTAGTCAAGGGATAATGGGAGCAAAGAAGTCTTGGCATAAGGTAATTGGATGAGTCTGCTAAAAGACATTGAGCCTATAAAAACCAGAGATTTTCTTAAGGAAAGATTCAAGGATTATTACAAGAATGCAGATATTCTCCTACCTCCCAGATTCTCCTCTAGAGAATGGGGATTTCTTAATTGGAAAGGAGGGATTATGAATAGACATATAAAATTCACAACTCAAAAGGAAGTGTTGGACTACTTATCGAGGGTTGCCCCAGCACACTCCTATCATTCAGTAGCGTATTATGATGACCCAGGAAAAAATACAATGATTGAGAAAAAATGGCAAGGTGCTGATTTAATATTTGATTTGGATGCCGATCATTTACCTGAAATGGAAGATGTGAAAACAGGGAAAATAACATTCTCTCAACTAATGGAATTCATACGTGAACAAACTTATAGGCTAGTAAATGATGTACTATTGCGTGATTTTGGCCTTAAAGAAAAAGACCTCCTGATAACTTTCAGCGGAGGGAGAGGATATCACGTCCATGTAAGGACACCAGCCGTTTTGACGCTTCCGTCAGGAGCGAGGCGTGAATTAGCGGATTATATGACTGGAAAAGGATTAAAATCAAATCAACTTTTAGATGATGCAGGTTATACAAGGGAAGTACCTGTAAGAGGAAAGGGAATAGAAAGAAAGAATTTAGGCTTCGAAAAATTGCCGAACGTTAATTCAAAAGGTTGGAGAGGAATAATTGCCAGGCATATTCATAAGATTCTTGAAAACATAAGAGAATTAAAGACTGATGAACGCAAAAAAGAAATAAAATCTTTAGGGATAATTATTGATAATGCGGAATTTAAAAAAAATAATGACGACGTGTTCAATTCATTAGGTAAATCTTTCAAGAAGAAATTAGTTAGACTCGCTTTGAAAGAAGCTGCGATATATCCTGATGAACCTGTTACTGGAGACTTACATCGTCTAATTCGTCTGCCAGGATCATTACATGGAGGATCTGGGCTTAGAGTAACAATCTTAGATTCAAAGAAATTGGAGACTTTTGATCCAATGAAGGATGCTGTAGTATTTGGAAACAAACCTGTGAAAATTAGATCAATAGTCAATCATCCTGTAACTATGGGTAATAATATTGTAAAATTGAAACCTGAAAGCATTGTTGAAGTACCTGAAATGGCTGCTATCTACTTCATGGCTCGAAAATGGGCAAATCTGGTGCTTGAGACATGATTTGTGGAGTTGACGAAGCTGGAAAAGGCCCTGTAATTGG
>CAYSOH010000166.1:0-2106 GCA_964432625.1 uncultured archaeon | reverse complement strand
TCAGAATATGATCTGCATTGAAACTGAAAGTGTCCTCTAACAAATCAAGTGTCAATATAGACGTCACACCTTGACCTGCACCATCAGAGGCCGCTGCAAAATCTTGACAATTACCTTCACCTGATTCAGAATATTTGTGCGTGGTAATGTTGGAACCAGATTTTTCATAAATACGAGGTATCAGATTATCTAATGGAGTGCTGTCAATTATTTTATCATTATAAGCAATCGTCTCGTTCATCTTCTCCATCCACATCTTCTCTCTTTCAGGACTGTCCCAATCGAGATCCCAATAGGTATAATCAAATTCAAGCCAAGTTTGCAGACCATAGACCTCCATCCAACCATAAGAAACCATACGAACTGTGCCTCCCGATTCTCTGGCAGTCTGGTAATTGCCCTCAATGTAGAGTTCTCTGGTTACTTGTGGTGAACTTTTATTGGTCAAGTCCAAAACTGTAATCTTAGTAAATGAAGTTGTTCTGTAATAATAATCATATTCATAATCTATGTCTTCTGCAGTATCGGAATCTTCTTTTTCTTCTTTGTCCTCATCTGAAGTCTCTTCTTTCTCCTTACTAGAGGTACTGTCTGATGAAGAATCCGAATCAACGGTTGATGGACTAGATGGAACAGATTTAGTTTCCCTTTTGAATTCCGATTTCACTACGTCATCAAGAGGGTGTTTTTCCTCATAATAGCTATAGATGTACACATTTGAATAAACAACAGCCTTGTCATCAACCAAAAGCATCTCATTAGGATATCCTTCAATTGAAATATTAGATAAATAAGAAACATCACCGACTTCTGGAATCTCAAGAATGTGCACTTTACCTGTGGGGTAAACTCCCCAGTTATTGTACCCTTGATTAACTAGATAAATATAGGAACCATCGGTCTTGACAAAGTCGGCCTCATCCACACCTTCTTCCTGATTATTAGTTCCTGAAAAATCAACTCCTTCTTGGCCTCCGGATGAACTTTTGTCAGAAGACCCAGGACTTGTAGATGATTCCATGCCTCCATCAGTATCCATTGCCATTTCTGCTTCTTCAACCATCACCATGTCATCCATAATTCCCCAACCTCCGTAATAGTAAGAACCTGTTCCTAGGTTCACGCGCATCTCTTCCTTTAGATGTTCTTTCAAATCAATTTCAAGATAACCGCAGGAATCATACGTTGACAAAGTTGGTGAACTGCGTGATCTGTCTGAAAGAATACTTTCTAAATAAGTAGGATCTGGTTCGGATTGTGAGGATTGGTGTGTGTTTTCTTCACTTGTTTCTTCACTAGGAGGATAAGCAACTATAGAAATACCAAGAATAATAACTGCAAAAACTGCAAAAACTCCAGAAGGGATACCACCAAAAGGTTCAGGTTGAGATGAGGACATATCTAACATTGTCCTCGGAGTATTGAATGATTTACCAAATAAGTCGATCTTTTTAGCCATTGATAGGTTTTCCACTGCTTATCTTTTTGCTATTCAGAGGCTTTGGCAATTCCATCATCTTGTCCAGACAACGCTTGCAGTTAACGTATCTGTTTTCCATTCTCTTCATCTGTGATAGTTCGCCACTTGTAAGGGACCAACCACAAAGGGTTTTCTCGTGTTCTCCTAACATATGCCTTCTGCGCATAGAGAAAATTTGGCTCCGTAGTATATAAAACAGTGCCAAAAAAAATTTTTTGGTAAATATCACTTTTCCTTTAATTCTATTGTGAAAAGCTTCAGCAATGTTATGATAGATTCCTCAAGAACTGCATGATCCTGAACTTCAGCTTGTGTAAAGTCCAGTTTGTGTGCAACATTGTCTACTAGTTCTTGAGTTATCACTTTATCTTTCAAAAATTTGTATATGCTCTTATCCAAAAACGCTTTCTGAGCCATATACTTGGAGTCGACTATTATCAATTGACCTGTTTTCACCAACTTATCGATATGGTAGTCTACCAATTGCGAAGAGATATCTGCAACGTCCGCAATCTTTCTCTTAGAAGCTGGTTCTCCTATCTTAATTGATGCAAAAAGAATTTTGAAAAGTGTGTTAGCATCATCCGGATTGTGCTTCAACTTCACATTAATGTCGGACATTACTA
>CAYSOH010000165.1:0-2116 GCA_964432625.1 uncultured archaeon | reverse complement strand
CATTGCAGCAAGTTGTGTTTGAGGGAAACCAAGCCAAAATGAATTTGCTATCATGCAAACCATCAACAAAGCTAAACCTAAGCCACTTACCAACACATCACCTAAATTACGGAAATAGAAAAACAACAAGAGAACCATCAAAACAAAAGAAATCACAATCAAGGGTGCTGTAGAATTTATCTGATCATCTAGTTCAAGACCAAATGCAAGATAAGAATAGAAATCTACATCTTCATCTGATTCTAGAGAATCAAGATAGTAAGCATCAACTTTCTGTTCCCAATATTCAAAGTGCTCATAATCACCTCTTTGTCGAGGATAATCTGCAAAGAGACGTGTGGAATTAGCTTCACCTATCATTGTGAAACCTTTAGCTTTCCAATATGAGGTACCTGTAGCATAAGCTTCAATATTATAATCGTAATCATCACGTGGTTTGGTACATTCATTGTCTGTTACTACACAAAGATCAGGAGAAACCAAACCTCTGTATATGAATGAACCATCTTCAGAACGAATATTGAATAAGGCATTTAGAACATAAGTAAACTCCTCTTGGCTTGCTTCTTCATAGTTTGATCCAGTATAGCCTATTGCTGATGTAACTGGCGTCTCGTTGTTCATTATGGAGCGAACTGTATCTGGTAAACCCCACATAGTAGAAAGTTCATTCTGATTAACTTGCCAATTGAATTTAACATCGAAATATTGACTTGTATCATTATCTGCTCTTAACTGATCATTTCGATTGGTGGTTTCTCTAAATACTTCAAAGTCCAAGGCATTATGGTCTTCAGAATCCTCTGAATCGCCCATAACAATCTGGAAAACCATCCAGTATTCTTCCGGCATCTTCTCTTCGGCTCTATCTGATGCTTTCCAAACATCACTATCTGGATAAGAAAATTCTTCTCTCTGACTCATTTCTCGACCAACGTCTGGTGAAAAACCTGCAAGAACGATAATGAAGAAGAAAACAAAGGCTATCATTGACAATTGCCAACGCATCTTTGGTGACATTTCCTTACCCATAATTTAAATCTAAAATCTGCCCTTATTAAACTTAAGTCCTAATGCTTAATTTTCTACTAGTTGTGAAACAAAATGTTCGTATTCTTCTCCAAGATGTATGTAACATCTTACCCAAGGATAAAGATGGCCATCTTGGGCCTCAACAAATCGCCACACGTGGCCTGCACCTTCTAAATCTTCAGCTAATAGAATATCACCTCTACGAATGATAACTTTGTGCTCTTCATCTTCTGTATCAACGTCACAGCTTTTGAACTCTAAACAACCGCTTAAAGTCAATACAAGCTGTCTTCTTGGTGCAGTATGTGCAAGTTTAGGACCTTCTCCTTCTAGATTTTCTGGAACTGGTGTAAGCGCAAACTGAGTTTTCAAATCACCGGTGTTATCATCAATATTCTCATTAACGAACAATGATGAAAATAGACCTACAGAACCAAGGCCTGTCTTGCTTACTACCGGAATTCGCATCTTTGCAAATCTAGTGTGTCCACTTTCGTCAGTATACATTCTGACTACTGGTATCCCCTCTGTCATAACAGAGGGGTATTACCCAGATATTTATGCTTAGTGTATTCTGCGACGTAGACCTGCTGCGCCGACTAATACAAGTGCACCAACTGCGAAACTAATGCTTGGCAATCCTGATTCATCAGCGATTGCTTGAATTGGATCAGCTTCTGTTCCATTTCCAACAGTTACTGTACCAACCATTCCCATAGTTGCATGTGGTTCACAAACATAGTAATGTGTCTTGTCGTTTTCAGTAAATGTATGTCTGAAATCAACTGTAGTAGCAGATTCACCACTATAGAAACCAATCTTGGCATCTTCAAGGTTCATATCTGCATCGAATTTTGTTGCAATCTCTGCTACATTGTGAACGTCTGCTGTATCTTTCCAAATCCAGCAAACTGTATCTCCTTCTGAAATTGTGATTTCAGCTGGTTCAAAGGAATAACCTCCTTCACCAATAGTTACAATTGCGTCACATTCACTTGTGTCTTGAGCTTTTCCAAAAGCAATAGTTACTGGTTGAGTAGCGCTAAACTTAGCGTTGCTACCATCAATAACTAAATCTTCACAT
>CAYSOH010000164.1:0-2146 GCA_964432625.1 uncultured archaeon | reverse complement strand
AATGAATCCGTACATCGTATTCCAGCTTCAATAACTGTGAAAAGAAGAATTGGAATTGCAAAAAGGGAGGTTATCATCCATCCACCATGCAATCGAGTGGCTGAATTGGCAGCTAATGTACCTACTGAGGCAATACCTATGCACCCCATCAGAATTACCAGATAGGCTAAAAGCAAATTATCTGAAAATAAATTGTCGAAAATTAGGATGTATATGATGAAAGTAATTGTGCTTAGAATCCATAATAAGAACATAGAACCCATCATTCTACCCAGAAACAACTGATAGCGACTGATTGGCATTAACTTGAGCAAATCAGAGGTTCCTCGCTCAGAATCTCTAGTTGATGTGTGAGTGATAAAACCTAATCCTGTTAAAAGGATTGAAGCCCAGATAACACCTGAATTCTGAACTAAACTAATGTCTGTTAATGAAAATCGCATTGACATCAAAATCATAAAAGATAACATAGCCGATGCAACTAAACCCTGAAGAGATCTGAATTCCACCTTGAGCTCTTTCTTGATAAGAATTTGAAGCTGATTCATGATATTCCTCCTCTATCTAATTTTAGTGTTCTGTCTGAATAAGATGGTGGCTCATGGGAAACCAAAAGAACGCTGCATCCATCATCTTTGATTTTCTTCAACAATTTTTCAATAATTTCAATTCCCTCTGAATCCAAGCCCGTAAATGGTTCATCCAAGAGCAAAGTTGTTGGAGTGTGAGAAATAGCCATAGCAAAACCCAATCTTTGCACCATTCCTCTTGAGTAATTACCCGAAAAATCATCGCTAACTGATATCAGACCTACTTTGGCTAACATTCTTCTAGCCTTGGAATCGGCATCACTCACTGAATTCATTTGTAGCCAAAAAAGTAGGTTCTCAAATCCGGTCAATTCTGGATAAAATGGAGGATTATGGGGAAGATAACCAATACGTGAACGCACCTCTTCAGAGTAACTTCTCAGATCATAGTCGTCGATTTCAGCTACATCATAGTCGTCTGGAGAATCCAAAGTACTTATGCAGCGGAGTAAGGTGGTTTTTCCAGTTCCATTATTACCTATCAAAGTAACAATTTCGCCAGATTCAACTAAGATGTCTAAACTTCTTAGTACCTTTTTGTATCCAAAGGACTTGAAAAAAGAATTCAGCCTAATCATCTAAATCACGGCTATACTGTTCAGCCGCCTGTGCTGGATTATCTGAAAGATATATTCCTCGGCCAACAATGATGTAGTCTGCTCCAGCCTTGATAGCATCTTTGGAATTACCTCCTTGAGCACCCACGCCTGGTGACATTATCTTCAAGTCTCCAACCAATGATCTAACATTTGCTATATCCTCAGGCCTTGTAGCTGGTGCTATTACTCCCGTAGCACCTACTTCTACAGCCATTGAACAAAAGGCTTCAACATCAAAGAAATCACCTCCTCCTGGATGTGACATAGTCGTTACCACAAATAGTTCCTTGGAATTAGCTACATCTCGTATAGCTTTGAGGGATTGAACTCCTGGAAAAGCATGAGCAATGACACCTGAGGCTCCGGCATTGAAGGCAGCCTCTGCGATAAGACGATTAGTATTCGGGATATCTGCAACTTTAAGATCACAAATAACCTTACAAGATTTCGAAATCTCTGATACTACTTCTAAACCCGATGAAAGAATCAGCGGATAATTTATCTTAATTGCTGCCACGAACGGAGCTACCTCTTCAGCAATTATGCGTGCTCTAACTGGATCAGTTTCATCCAGTGCGAGCACTAACCGTGAAGCCATTAAATCTCTAGCTTCCCGGTCAATACTGAAACAGCATACTTCAATTCAGCGACTGCTGCAACTGCTTCTCTCTTCACTTGGAAAAGATCCTGAGGTTCCATTTCCTTACCCAAATTAGACTCAACGAACATCATCTTTTCCAAGCTTCGTTCGATTGTGTCTACAATTATTTGACTTCGTGCAGAACGTCGTAAACCTTCCTCATCAATACTAGCTTCGTCAGCCATAACAGTAGCCCACTGCTGGAGTGGGATATAACCATTTTGCCAACTCTAAGTTATTTGTTATCAGGTTAAATCTTCACGGGTAAACATGGTTATTCCGACTGGATCTCTAGGAAGAGGTCCTTTCTTCTCGGC
>CAYSOH010000163.1:0-2160 GCA_964432625.1 uncultured archaeon | reverse complement strand
GCCATAGCTGAAACATAACTAGCTGCAAACGGAAGCTGTCTATCCATATTCGATGCACGGCTACTTTCTTGAAGTGCAGGTGTTAACCATTGAACTAAAGCTATCAACAAAGGAATTACAATACATAAAAAGACTGCAATAACTGCCTCTTGAGTTTTTGATACATTAATTGTATCTCCATCTTCACCTCCTGCTACTGGAAGAGTTTCTATCACTTCTGGAATCAGAAATAGTAACAGGCCTAATGTTATTCCTAAACCTACAAGGAAAGCAGTTACAACTTGCATAATCGAAGTTGCAACATAATCTTCTGGCAAAAGTGGAATACGTGCTTTAACTAATTGATTCTTCAAACCAACTGAATCTTTTGTTAGAAGTCGGCCTAACCAACCAAAAAGAACCCTACTAAAGGTCTCAAAACCGCTCAGAGCCATTTGTGCCACCAACGTGGATTAGCGGAACGTTGTACTCTGTTAGCTAAACTTGATTTTAGGCTTACCATAGCCTTGTTGACACGAGATTCTTCAGCTTCAACTGCTTTAGAGCGTTTCTCATCCGTAAGTTTTTCGATATTTATTGTTGCCTTAGCTCTCTTGTTCAATTCTGCACGAACATTTTTCAACATTCTTCGGCCTTCAACATCATTAAGTGATGAAACATCTCCCAAATCAATATCTTTAGCTAATGGCGTCAACTGCTTGAGAGGGACATAGTAAGCTTGATCTTTCAATAAATCGCTCTGAAGTCTAGCTTCAACTTTCTCCCTTCGAGCTTCTTCATTTGCAATCAACTTAGATCGCTTAGTTGGATCATCTGTCTTTGAAATATTAGCATCATTCTTAGCTCTAGTTGCTTGTTCTTTGGCTTCACGAGTTTGATACTTTTGTCTTACCTTAGGTGGGAAATCACCAACATCGACTTCTTCTTCATCACGTGATAAGTCCATGTCTCTGTCTGCAACTTTTTTACGGCGTTTCTTACCGCCGACTTGCATATCTTCGTAAACTTGCCTCATTACATCCTCAGGATGTACATAATACTCAGCTACGACACGGGCGAAATCTTTGTAGTCTCTAATTCCTTTCTTTAAACACCATTCAATAACTAATTGTCTTCTTTTGGTTTCATCCATTATCTCAACACGGTTGAGATTGGCTTTCATCATAATCTTCTCAAATATGTAGGATTTACCTGTAAATACATATTCATCGACTGTGTTGTCCCATCTAAATGCTTCATTTGTAAGCAATTCATGGGAGTGAGGATCGATTCCAATAATCTCAATAATTCCTTTATTTCTCCTTACACGTTTTCCACCTACACGTGTCTGAATTTGGATTGAAATACCATCCAATGCTGGAATTAAAACACGAGGGATTTCAATTGGTTTATTCTCAAGACGGTGGACTAAACTTTGAATAGAATCTGCGTGGAAAGTTGAATATGTTGTGTGACCTGTAGCCATTGCCTGGAAAAGAACATAAGCCTCAGCACCACGAATTTCTCCTACAATTATGTATTCAGGACGTTCACGAAGAGCTGCCCTTAACAAATCATACATGTCAACTTCACCAGCGGCCTTCCCGCCATGAGCGCTTCCTTCACCACCAAAACCTTGTCTTGTACAACCTGGAATCCAATTTGGATGTGGTAAATTCAACTCACGAGTTTCTTCAATACTAACAATTTTGTGTTGCCACGGAAGGAAAAGCGAACATGCGTTCAGTGACGTTGTTTTACCTGACGCCGTTCCACCGACAAATAACATAGACATTCCATACTGCATTGCTAACCAAAAGAATGCAATTTGCATAGATGAAAAAGTTTTGAATTCTAATAAATCAACTGGTGTAAAGGGTTCATCTCTGAAACGCCGTATTGTAAATGTTGAACCTTTAGTCGATACTTCACGACCAAGAGTCATAACTATACGGGAACCATCCATTAAAGTTGCATCCAATAAAGGCTCTGCAATAGAAATATGTTTTCCACAACGCTGAGCCATACGAATTATGTATTGTTCTAATTCCAATTCATCTTCCCACATCACGTTGGTTCTCAAAGACTCAAAACGTCTATGATAAACGAAAATCTCTACACCTGGACCATCACAAGAAACATCCTCAATATTTGGATCTCTCATCATGGTATCTATTTTAC
>CAYSOH010000162.1:0-2163 GCA_964432625.1 uncultured archaeon | reverse complement strand
AATGTTGAATAAATTAAGTGAAGATACAAGAAAAATAATACTTGACTATTGTCTAGAACGATTTGGCATTTCCAAGAAATATTTAGATGACTACAAGTGGTATATTGGCTCTAAAAACAGAATATACATTGGTCCTGAAGAGCTAGAAAAGATTAGACCTGAAAGTATTGGACTCTGTATTTTCCGTATTGATAAAACTCCCAAACCGACTACTAATTTCATACAACTTTTTGGACATTTGATAACAAAAAACGTGATTTCAATAGACACACATGAGGTTATAGACTTCTGCGGTGGAAAAGATTTGATGCCTAAGAATGCAGATGATGTTGAACTCGGTTTTGTGGCTGTTAAAAACAGAGAACGTAGCATAGGGTGTGGTCATTGGAATGGAATACTCCTAAGGAACCAAATTCCTAAATCACGATTTTGTAAAATCAATTTTCTTTGAGGTTAGGGAGTACTGCTTAATTATTGGTGTTTATAGGGCGTGAATGGGTCAGACGACCTTCGAATTTGGAAGTGAAACGATTGAACCTGAAGAGATTCAGGTAGAAGAGCCAAAAGAGGAAATAAAAGAAGTCAAAAAGAGCCCAAAAAGAAAGAAAACAAAGGCACACCAACTTGCCAAAGAACAAAGAGATATCCCTGTATCTGAGTTCTTTGAACAGAATCGGCACATACTGGGTTTTGACAATCCTACACATTCCTTGATAACTGCTGTAAAAGAAGGTGTGGACAACAGCTTAGATGCCTGCGAGCAAGCGGGAATTCTTCCTGAATTGAGAATTGAAGTTGGAAATCTAGGAAAAGATGAATTGAGTATAGCAATAGAGGATAATGGTCCAGGTATAGTTGAAGAGAATGTACCAAATGTTTTTGGAAGATTGCTCTATGGTTCAAGATTTGGAAGTGGTAAACAATCACGAGGGCAGCAAGGAATAGGAATCTCAGCGGCCATAATGTATGGACAATTGACAACAGGAAGATCAGCAACAATAAGCACTAGAATCTCAGAGGAGCATCTAGCGATACGAATAACAATGAAACTAGATACTCGAAACAATCGAGGGAATGTTGAAAGAACTGAGGATTTTGTATGGAAAGACGAGCTAGCTGAGTCAGATGAGGATGGAATATATCCTGAGAAATCTCACGGTACGAGAATCGAATTTGCTATCAAAGGAAGATATAGGGAGGCTAGACCTTCTGTTCTTGAATACATAAAATCAACGTCTATTGTAAATCCTCATGCCAAAATAATATTCATTAATCCTGAAAAGAAAAAATTTGTATTTGACAGAGGGACTGACAAAAATCCGGAACTGCCAAGTGAAGGAATCAAACCACATCCACATGGTGTAGAACTTGGACAATTGATGAGAATGGCACATCACAGTTCAGAACATCAAATGGGTAAATTCTTACGCAATGATCTTTCATCAATGGGGGCAAAAAGCATTAGGGAAGTTCTTCAGAAATCAAGACTTTCACCTTTGGTAAGACCACAAGATCTTACTAGGATTGAAGCCAAGGGAATGATAGAGGCGTTCAAAACAACAACTATACGAACTCCGACAAGTGGGGTACTAGTTCCAATTGGACCTAAATTGATAAAACTGGGACTAAAACAAGTTCTGGAAGAGTATCGACCAGACTTCTATACATTACCTGTAAGCCGTTCTCCCTCAGTATTCGCTGGAACGCCTTTCCTTGCAGAAGTTGGCATGGTATATGGAGGAAATCTACCTAAGGATCAGCCTATTCAAATGCTTAGATTTGCCAATCGTGTTCCCCTGCTTTATCAAGCTGGTGGATGTGCTATTACAAAGGCCATACAGAGTATAAATTGGAGACAATATGGATTAGAGCAGAGAGGAGGAAAAGGAACTCCCAATGGCCCTGCTATAATTTTAGTTCATGTAGCCTCTACAAACATCCCGTTTACTTCAGAGGCAAAAGAAGCGATAGCTGATATAAGTGAAATAAAGAAGGAAATTAAACTGGCATTAAGGAATAACGCAAAGACATTAGCTAGGCATCTTAAGAAACAAAAGAAAAGAGAAAAGGTTACTGAAAAATTTGATCTTGTAAAGAAGATATTACCGGCAATAGCTGAAAAAACATCAAGTGTTGTTGGGCAACCTGTTCCAAATCTGGACA